>DASYVT010000100.1 GCA_035936835.1 Candidatus Methylomirabilota bacterium
CCATCGAGAACATGTCTCGGGCCGGCAAGAGCGTGGCGCTGATCGTGAGCCGGTCGGCCGGAGCCATCGGGTGCAACGACTGCGGCGCCGTCCTCCGCTGTCCCGCGTGCGGCGTGGCGCTTCAGCTCCGGCGCGATCGCCGCGGAACCGCGTGCAGGCTGTGCGCAAGAACCGATGCCCTGCCCGAGCGCTGCCCCGGCTGCGGCGGCCACCGCCTCCAGCCCTTCGGCTGGGACGCCGAGCGCGTCGAGGCGTCGGTGCGCCGCCGCTTCCCTCGCCTGACGGTATCGCGCACCGAGCCAGGCGCCCAGGTGCAAGTCGGCACGCCCGCCCTCCTGCGCGGGGCGCGAGCGCGCCAGTGGGGCGCCGTCGGCTTCGTCTGGTTCGACGGCTTCCTCCGGGTGCCGGACTTCCGCGCCGGTGAGCGCGCCTTCCAGCTGCTCTGGGCAGCGGCCGAGGCGGTCGGCGCGGGCGGCCGCCTCATCGTCCAGACGCTCCACCCCGACCACTACGCCGTCGCCGCCGTGCGCGGCCAGGACCGCGACGCCTTCTACCGGCAGGAGCTCGAGTTCCGCTCCGAGCTGGGCTACCCGCCCTTTCGGCGCCTCTGCCACGTCTCGGCGCGCGGCAAAACGGCGGCCGGCGCCAAAACGCTGATCGAGGAGGCCGCGGGCGCCCTCGCCGGCATCGAAGGGCTGACGGTCTACCCCGCCATGGCGCTCGGCGCCCCCGGGGCCGCCGCGGCGGCGCGCATGCGCGTCATGGTCAAGGGCCCGGACGACCTGCCGCGTCGGGTCTCCCAGGCGCTGCGCCCCTTTCTCGAGCGCGGACGACGCTCGCACGGTGTGGTAGAAATAGAGATGGACCCGGTCAACTCCTAGGAGGCCCACGCACGTGGCACTGCTCGAAGTCAGGCTCTACGGCGACCCGATGCTCCGGCGCAAGGCCGCGCATGTGCGCGAGGTCACGCCGGAGCTCCGCCGGGTGATCGGCGACATGGTCGAGACCATGTACCACCAGGTCGGCATCGGCCTGGCCGCGCCGCAGGTCGGCGTTCCCTATTGCTTGCTGGTCATGGACGACGGCAAGGGCGGCGCCCGCGCGCTGATCAACCCCATCATCACGAGCCGCAGCGGGTCCGTCGTGGACGAGGAAGGCTGCCTGTCGCTCCCCGGCATCTTCGCCGACGTCGAGCGCAGCAAGTCCATCACCGTCCAGGCGACGGACGAGGACGGCCAGCCCTTCGACCTCGAGGCCACGGGCATGCAGGCGCGCGTCATCCAGCACGAGATGGACCACCTGGAGGGCGTGCTCTTCATCGACTACCTCTCGCCCGTCGCGCGCGACCGCATCAAGAAGCGGATCCAGAAGCACGGCTTCCCCAAGGAGAGGCGCTCTCGAGCCTTCGCGCTCTAACTTGCGCGTTCTCTTCTACGGGACGCCCGAGTTCGCGCTGCCGACGCTCGAAGCCCTCCTCGAGCGCCACACCGTCGCCGCCGTCGTCACCCAGCCCGACAAGCCCGCCGGCCGCGGCCGGCATCTCCAGCCGCCGCCGGTCAAGGAACGCGCGCTGGCCGCGGGCCTTCCGGTGCTCCAGCCGCCGAGACTGCGCGATCCCGGCTGGCCCGAGCGGTTGGCAGTGGTTGGGGCCGACATAGCTGTCGTGGTCGCCTTCGGCCAGATCCTTCCCAAGGCCGTGCTCGACGTCCCGCCGCGCGGCTCCATCAACGTCCACGCCTCGGTCCTGCCGCGCTACCGAGGCGCAGCGCCCATCGCATGGGCCATCATCCGCGGCGAGACCGAGAGCGGCATCACGACCTTCCAGATGGATCCCGGCATGGACACGGGCGACGTGCTGCTCTCCGAGTCCACGCCCATAGGCCCCGCGGAGACGGCGGGCAAGCTGTCGGCGCGGCTGAGCCAACTCGGCGCGCGCGTGATGATCCGCACGCTGGAGCAGCTGGATCTGCTGACGCCGCGGCCACAGGACCACTCTCAGGCCACCATGGCGCCGCGGCTCAAGAAGGAAGACGGCTGGCTGCGCCTTGCCGAGCCGGCGCGCGATCTCGTGAACCGCGTGCGCGGCTGCAATCCCTGGCCCGGCGCCGCGGTGATGACGCCCGCGGGCCGCCTCCTCATCCGGCGCGCCGCCGCCGTGCCGCACCCGTGCGACGCCGCGCCCGGCACGCTCGTCCAGAGCGGTCCCGGCGCTACCTGCATCGCGACGGGGCGCGGCCTCTTCTTGCCCGTCGAGGTTCAGCCAGAGAACCGCAAGACCATGGCGTGGGAGGACTTCCTGCGCGGCGCGCGGCTGCAGCAGGGCGCGCGAGTCACGGAGATCGGCGCGTGAGCCCGGTGCTCCGCGTGGGCCCCGTCTCGCAGGCGCGCTACGAGGCGCTCCGCATCCTCGTGCGCGTCGAGGAGGACCGCGCCTTCGCCGACATCGTGCTGGAGCACGCGCTCGAGCAGGCGCGGCTCGAGCCGCGCGACGCGGGGCTCTGCACGGAGCTGGTCTACGGCACGCTCCGCTGGCGCCGCCATCTCGACTGGCGCCTCGGGCCGTACTTGAACCGCTCGCTCGACAAGCTCGACCCCTGGGTGCGGTCGCTCCTCCGCCTGACCGCCTACCAGATCTTCTTCCTCGATCGCGTGCCGCGCTGGGCGGCGGTGGACGAGGCCGTCAGCCTGGCCAAGATCAAGTCCAAGAGGCCCGGCCCGCCCGAGTTCGTGAACGCGGTCCTGCGCGCGCTCACGCGCGCCACGGGCGCGCCGCCCCTGCCCGCGTTGCCAAACGAGGCCATCGCCGTGCGCTGCTCCTTCCCCGACTGGATCGCGGCGCGCTGGATCGCGCGCTACGGCTCGGCCGAAGCTGAAGCGCTCATGCTCGCGTCGAACGAGCGCCCGCCCACCACGATCCGCGTGAATACGCTTCGCATCACGCGGGACGCGCTCGCCGCGCGCCTGCGCGACGAGGAGCTGGTCGAAACGCGCCCGACAGCGCTTGCGCCCGAGGGGCTCACGGTCGAGCGCGGCGCCGTCGGCCGCTGGACCGCCTTCACCGAGGGCTGGTGCACGGTGCAGGACGAAGCCTCGATGCTCGTGGCGCGCCTCCTCGACCCCCAGCCGGGAGAAGTCGTGGCGGATACGTGTGCCGCGCCCGGCACCAAGGCGACGCACATGGCCGAGCTGATGCGGAACCGCGGCCGCATCGTCGCGATGGACCCGCAGGCCGCGCGGCTCAAGCTGGTGGGGCGGGCGACCTCACGGCTCGGCATCAACATCATCGAGCCGCACTTGGGCAGCGCGGCGGCGCAGGCGGGGCGCTGGCGCGGCAAGTGCGACCGCGTCTTGGTAGACGCGCCCTGCTCGAACCTCGGCGTGCTACGCCGCAATCCCGACGTCAAATGGCGCCGCACCGAGGAAGATCTGCGGCGGCTCCAGGACAAGCAGCGGACCATCCTTGCCGCGGCGGCCGCCATGGTGAAACCGGGAGGCCGGCTGGTCTACGCGACCTGCTCGCTCGAGCCAGACGAGAACGAGGCCGTGGTCTCTTCCCTGCCCGGCTACGGCGCGCACTGGCAGGTGGACCCGCCCGAGGGCTTCCCCGTGGCGCTCGACACCGCGGGTTATCTCCGCCTCCTCCCCCACGTGCACGGCACCGACGGCTTCACCGCGATCAGACTCCGCAGGCTCCCATGACGCCGAGAGCCGGGACCTAGAATTTGCGGCTCTGCGCCCCATGGAGTAAGGTTTTGGAGAGATGAAGATCGCGCCGAGCATTCTGTCCGCCGATTTCGCCGCCCTGGGCGAGGCCGTGGCCCGCGTCGAGGCGGGTGGCGCCGACCAGCTCCACGTGGACGTCATGGACGGCCGCTTCGTGCCCAACATCACCATCGGGCCGCCCGTGCTCGAGTCCATCAGGAAGCGCACGCGCCTGCCGCTCGACATCCACCTGATGATCGTCGAGCCCGAGCGCTACATCGAGACCTTCGTCCGCGCCGGCGCGGACCTCGTGACGGTCCACGCCGAGGCCTGCCCGCACCTGAACCGGACCCTGCACCAGATCAGGGAGGCGGGCGCCAAGGCCGGGGTGGCGCTGAACCCCTCGACGCCTCCCGAGGCCATCGAATGGGTGCTGGACGACGTCGACCTCGTCCTGGTCATGTCGGTTAATCCTGGATTCGGCGGCCAGTCC
>DASYVT010000101.1 GCA_035936835.1 Candidatus Methylomirabilota bacterium
GTCGAACTCGGTGGTGCTCGTCAGCGGATTGGCGGCGGTCGCACAGGCCGAGACGACGACGGCAATCAGGCCAAGCTCAACCCAGGAGACGATCGACTTCGGCAGCGTTCTCATGGCTGAATCCTGCCAGATCGGCAGCAGCGCGTCAAATCACGACCCGGGCCGGCCCGCTGGGTGTTCACTCGAGGACACACTTGAAGGGAGGGTTGCCCTGAGGTAGACATAGGCCATGACGTCGGCCGAATACGAGCAGCTGGTCGAGCTTCTGACGCGCCAAGCCGCCGGCATGACGCGCCAGTTCGCCGGCGTGGACCGTCGATTCAACGAGATTGCGCTCGGAGTCACCACATTGCGACAGGAGGTGCTCGGCCACTTCGACGACGTCTACCGACGATTCGAGCGCCTCGAGCAGGAATATCAGGCGATCACCCAAGCGCTGCGCCGGATCGAGGGTCGGTAACGGCGGAGGTCCTTCTTGTCCGTCATGGTGCTGGCGGCTACAGGGCTACTGCGAGCGACCGCGGCCCGCGATGTCCCAGACGGCTTCGACCTTTGGGCCGCGCATGGCGTAGATGCGGTCGTAGAGGTTGATCGTGGGATCGCAGTGCGGCGGAAAGAATTCGATCAACTGGCCGAGGGCGGGCAGCCTCCCCTCCTCCGACACGGTGAGCCGGCCGTGCTCGTCGCCGGCCCAGGAGAACGTCACGCCCGGGCACTCGACGGCCTCGGGCACGAAGGGCTTGTCGGTGGAGAAGGCCTTGAGCCCGCCGTCCACCATGGCCATCTCGCGGGTCGGCACGCTGATCACCGTTGTCAGCACGGTCAGCGCCATCTCGAAGTCGTCGTAGTCGCCGCCGCCCTTGCCGCCGATCCTCCGGTAGTCGAGGTCCATCACACAGTAGGAGCCCGACTGCAGCTCCGTCAGTTCCTTGAGGTCGCAGTCGATGTTGAAGGTGCCCGAAGACCCGCCGCTGACGATCTCGACGGGCAGCCCGTTCTTCTCGAAGAGATCGCGCGTCTTCATCAGGCGGTTCATCCACCGGTGCGAGGTCTTGCGCCGGTTGGCGTAGCCCGGCACGTGGGCGCAGTGCCCCGCGTACCCCTGGAGCCCGCGCAGGTTGAGCGCGGTCTCGAGCGTGACCATGCGCGCGACGTGCACCGCGGGCTCGCCCGGCTGCACGCCGGTGCGGCGGCCGCCCACGTCCACGTCCACGAGGACGTTCAAAACCTTGCCGGCGCGCAACATGGAGAGCCCCAGCTCGCGCACGTTGTCCGGGTTGTCCACGACGACGAGCGTCTCGGGCATGCGCTCGAGCACGCCGAGCAGCCGGCCGATCTTCTCGGGCCCGACGACCTCGGTGGTGATCAGGATGTTGCGGATGCCCGACTCCGCCATCACCTCGGCCTCGCCCACCTTCGCGCAGCAGATCCCGACGGCGCCCGCGGCGATCTGGCGGCGCGCGATCTCCGGGCACTTGTGAGTCTTGGAATGCGGCCGGAGCTTCTTGCCCGCCGCCGCGATCGAGGCCGCCATCTTCGCGATGTTGCGCTCGAAGCGGTCGAGGTCGAGCAGGAGCGCGGGCGTGGGGATCTCGTTTCGCGTCATGGCGTGGCGAGCATACCACGGCCGTTGTATCATCGACGCCATGACGATCCCTACGCTCACGCATCCCGGTGTGGTGGACTGGTCGGGCGAGAACCCCGGCATGTACCTCAAGGAGAATGCCGACGGCCCCTTCGTCACGCTCGTCTCCTTCTTCCGCGTCGTCGCCTCGCCCCACGGGCGCGGCCACGCGCTCGTGCTGCTCGAGGCGCCGCTGCTCGACCGGAGCCTGCCCGAAGCCCTCAACGTCTGCGTGACGGACAACGACGCGCTAGCGCGCTACCTCGTCGCCGACTTCGTCACGCACTTCGGCGCCTTCAAAGAGGCCCCGGCGCTGCAGCACATGGACTACGTGCCGCTCGAGGGCGTGGCCGCTTCCGGCGACACGCGCTCGTCCTACATGGAGTGGGTCAAGGGCCGGGACGTGGAGGCCACGCTCTCCTGGGAGAACCTGGGCGAGCCTTTTATGGTCAATATCCCGAAGGAGAAGTCGGCAACGGGCAAGCACGCGCTCCACAGCCTCTTCGTCGACGCGCGCAGCGTGACGGCGACTGTCAACGGCCGCACGCTGAAAGGCCGCCCCTTCCCGCGCGAGTTCGCGGGGCGGCAGAGCAGCACGGCCTTCCTCGCCTATTCGGAGACCTGGCTCAAACTGTAGTCGGCCGTCGAGAAGGGTCCAGATGCGAGGCGGCGCCCGAAGGGCCGCACGCGAGGCGTACTCCTGTACGTTGAGCGTGCGGCCGAGGGCGCCAACGAAGCAGATGGGCCCTTATCGGCGGCCGGTGCTCACGTCGTTGGAAAGCTCGTTCTTGTCGCCGGGGCGGCGGGGAAAGTGGCGGCCGAGTTCCCGGCCCACTTCCGCAAGCGCGTGGATGAGGCCGTCGCGCGACTGCTGCTGCCTCAACCGCTCGCGGACGGCGTCGACCAATCCCTGCCAGTAGGCCTCGCCCACGCGCTCGTGGATGCCCTTGTCGCCGATGACGGCGAGCTTCCTGTCCGTCACGGAGACGTAGACCAGGACGCCGTTACGCGCGGCGGTCCTGTGCATGCCGAGCCTCTCGAAGACCTTGATGGCCTGCTGGAGCGCGTCGCCCTCGCACGAGTGGTCGAAGTGGACGCGGACCTCGGCTGACGTGTGCCCCTCGGCCTCCGTGACGGCGCGGGTAATGGCGGCCAGATCGTCGTCAGAGAGAATCGCGCGCACCCACTTTGGATGACGAGCCATCACCAGTCTCCGCTCGCCCCGCCGCCGCCGAAGCCGCCACCGCCGCCCCCGAAGTCTCCGCCTCCGCCTCCGCCGCCACCACTGCCACCGCTGCCCCAGCCGCCGCCGGGAAAGATGATCGGGCCACCCCAGCCCCGCCGGCCGCCGGTCCAGCCTTGGCGCCTGATGTGCGAGCCGTAGAGCGTGGGAATCACGATCGAGAAGATGCCGCCCACGACCATCAAGAGGAGCATGAGCTGGACAGGGCTCCAACCCCGCGCCCGAGCGGGTTGTCCCTGGGGCGCTGCTTTGTACGTGCCGGCGATAGCCTGCTGGATGGCGTCGAGCCCGGCTGCGATGCCGTCGGCGACCTTGCCCTCGCGGAAGCGCGGCGCGACGACCTGGCGCAGGATCTGGCTCGCGAGCGCGTCGGTCAGCTTCGATTCGAGGCCGTAGCCGACCTCGAGGCGCATCTTCCTGTCGTCGACGAAGACCAGGAAGATTACGCCGTTGTTGAGGCCCTTCTGTCCCACGCGCCAGGCCTGCGCCAGCCGGATCGAGTAGTCCTCCAGGCTCTCGCCCTGGAGCGAGCGGAAGATGGCGACCACGATCTGGTTGCTGCTTTCCCGCTCGCGCGCGCGGAGCGTGTCTTCGAGCCTCGCGCGCTCGTCGCCCGACAGGACGCTCGCGTAGTCGTTGATCCGGCGGTCGGGCGGCGGCGGGATCGGGAGGGCCGCCCCAGCCGCGCCGGCAAGCACGGCGAGCAGCAGCACCGCCAGCAGCGGTCGGCTCAGGCGCATGCCGCCGGCCTCGGTTCGCTCTCCTGACCCCCTAGAACTTCACTTTCGGGACCGTCTCGCTGCCGGGCGCCGCCTCGAAGAACACCTTCTCCTTGAAGCCCATCAAGCGCGCGACGAGCGCTGCCGGCATCAGCTTGATCTTCGTGTTGTAGTCGCGCACGGCTTCGTTGAAGCGCATGCGCTCCACGGTGATGCGATTCTCCGTCCCCTCGAGCTGGCTCTGGAGCGCCAGGAAGTTCTGGTTGCTCTTGAGGTCGGGGTAGCGCTCGACCGTGACGAGGAGGCGCGAGAGCGCCCCGCCCAGCTGGTTCTGCGCGTCCTGGAACTTCTTGAAGTTGGCCGGGTCGTTGAGGAGTTCCGGCGTGGCCTTGATGCTGCCGGCGCTGGCCCGCGCCCGGGTCACCTCCTCGAGCACGGTCTTCTCCTGGGCCGCGAAGCCCTTGACCGTCTCGACGAGGTTGGGGATCAGGTCGGCGCGGCGTTGATAGACGTTCTGTACCTGCGCCCACTTCTCGTTGACGCTCTGCTCGGCCGTGACGAACCCGTTGTAGACGCCGAAGAGCGAAGCGAACCCGATCACCAGGATCAGGACGATGACGCCCAGGACGATCAGTACGGTTTTCATGGCCCGAGTATACCTCCCCCGCTGGCCTCAGGTTGACCCGTTCCAAACCCCGTGCTAGAACCGGGCCACCCCAACGAGGAGGAGCCAGCCCATGGATCTGAACTACACGCCCGAGGACATCGCCTTCCGCAAGCAGGTGCGGACCTGGCTCGAGCAGAACCTGCCGAAGCAGGAGATCCGTACTCTCGAGGACCGCCGCGCTTGGCACCGCAAGCTCTACGACGCGGGCTACCTCGGCATGGGCTGGCCCAAGGAGTACGGCGGCGGCGGCGCCCGGCCGATGCAGCAGGCCATCGTGGCCGACGAGATGGCGCAGGCCAACGCGCCGGCGCCGACCAACAGCCTGGGGCTCGGCATCGTCGGGCCGACGATCGTCGTCCACGGTACAGACGCTCAGAAGCGCCGCTACCTCAAGAAGATCCTCTCGGCCGAGGAGCTCTGGTGCCAGCTCTACTCCGAGCCCAACGCGGGCTCTGACCTGGCCGCGCTCCGGACATCCGCCGTGGACCAGGGCGATCACTTTCTCGTCAACGGCCAGAAGATCTGGACGAGCGGCGGCTCCATCGCCGACTGGGGGCTCCTCCTCGCGCGCACCGACCCCAAGGTCTCCAAGCACAAGGGCATCACCTGCTTCCTCATGAACATGCGCCAGCCCGGCGTGGACGTGCGCCCGCTCAAGCAGATCACGGGCTCCTCCGAGTTCTCCGAGGTCTTCATGACCAACGCCCGCGTCGAGAAGGGCGACCAGATCGGCAAGCTGGGCGAAGGTTGGGGGATCGCGCAGACAACGCTCGGCTACGAGCGCGGCGGGCGGGCGCTCGCGCGCGTCACGACCTACTCATCGCAGTTCCACCGGCTCACCGAGGCGGCCAAGCGCCTTCGCCGCCACGGCAAGCCGCTGTTCGAGGACCCGGTAGTGCGCCAGAAGCTCGGGCGCATCTGGTCCGAAGTCGAGGTGGAGCGCTACCAGGCGCTGCGCACGCTCACGCTCCTCGAGCGCGGCGAGCACCCAGGCGCCGGCGGGTCCCTCACCAAGCTGTCCTACTCGGAGTTCGAGAAGCGCTTCATGGAGCTGGCCCTCGAGATCCTCGGCCCTTACGGCCAGCTGACGGAGGGCGCGCCCGAGGACTTCAAGCTCCAGATCGACACGGCCGTGGGGGACCACGGCAGCTGGGCCTATGCCTACCTCTGGTCCCGCGCCGGCACCATCTACGCCGGGTCCTCCGAGATCCAGAAGAACGTGATCGGCGAGCGCATCCTCGGCCTGCCGAAAGAGACCCGCGCCGACCGGGTGGGAGGCAAAGCGTGAACTTCTCGTTCAGCGACGACCAAATCTTATTGAAGAACTCCGTTCGCGCCGCGCTCGACGAGCAGTGCAAGCCCGCTCACGTGCGCTCGATGTCGGAGGATCCGATAGGCTACAGCGATCAGCTCTGGGGCGAGATGGCCAAGCTCGGCTGGCTCGGCCTCCCCTTCCCCGAGGAGCAGGGCGGCGCGGGCCTGGGCCTCGTCGAGCTCGCCCTCGTGATCGAGGAGATGGGGCGCGCGGCCTACCCGGGCCCCTTCTTCGCCACGGTGGTGCTGGGCGGCCTGGGCCTCATGCTCGGCGGCAGCGCCGCGCAGAAGGACAAGTGGCTCTCGGCCATCGCCGCGGGCAAGGCGCGCGCGACGGCGGCGCTCCTCGAGGAGCATCTCGACTGGGACCCGGCCGCAACAGCCGCGACGGCCGCCAAGTCGGGGGCCGGATGGACGCTCTCGGGTCTCAAGCGCTTCGTGCCCTGGGCGCACGCGGCCGACGTCGTCCTCGTGCCCGCGCGCTCACCCGAGGGGCTCTCGCTCTTCCTCGTGGATCCCAAGTCCGCGGGCGTCACGCTCAAGCCCATGATCGGCATCGACCTCGCCAACCGCTGGTCCGAGATGCGGCTCGACAAGGTCGCGGTCGGCGCCGAGGCGATCCTGGGCCGGCCAGGTACGGCGGGGCCGCTGCTCGACTCGCTCCTGCGCCGCGCCGCCGTGATGTCCTCGGCCGAGATGCTGGGCGCCGCGCGCCGGTGCCTCGACATGAGCGTGGAGTACGTCAAGGTGCGCGATCAGTTCGGCCAGCCCATCGGCTCCTTCCAGGCCATCCGCCACCGCTGCGCCGAGATGCTGCTCGAGGCCGAGAACGCGCATGCGGCGGTCTACTACGCCTCGTGGGCGCTGACGGCCGGCGCGGAGGACGCCGCGGTCGCGTCGTCCATCTGCAAGGCCTACGTGAGCGACGCCGCGCGCAAGGTCTGCGGCGACGCCATCCAGGTCCACGGCGGCATCGGCTTCACCTGGGAGTATGACCTGCACCTCTACATGAAGCGGGCCAAGGGGCTGGAGCCCCTGTACGGCGACACGGAGTACCATCGGGAGCTGATCGTCCGCCACGTCGCGGCCGCTAAGTAGATGGCCGAAGCGCGGGGACCGCTCGACGGTATCACCGTCGTGGACTGCACGGCGTACCTCGCGGGGCCGTACGCCGCGATGATGCTGGCCGATATGGGCGCCGGCGTCGTCAAGCTCGAACCCCTCGAGGGCGACTCGTTCCGCGAGCTGCCGGGCTTCTACGGCTGGAACCGCGGGAAGCGCTCCATGGCCGTCAACCTCAAGGAGCCCGCCGGCCAGGAGGTCCTCCACCGCCTGGCCAAGACCGCCGACGTCATCACCCAGAACATGCGCCCGGGCGTCGCAGAGCGGCTGGGCGCGGACTCGGCGACCCTGCGCGCGCTGAACCCGCGGCTGATCTACTGTGCCATCACCGCTTTCGGCCCCGACGGTCCCTACCGGGATCGGCCGGGCTACGATCCGGTGCTGCAGGCCATGGGCGGCGTCCAGCACCTCCAGGGCTTCGGCGGGCCGCCGCAGTTCGTGCGCATCGCCGTGACCGACTACTACACGGGCGCGCTCGCCGCCCAGGCCGTGCTGGCGGCGCTCTTCGTCCGCGAGCGCACGGGACGAGGCCAGCACGTCGAGACCTCGCTGCTCCAGGGTGTGCTGGCGCTGCAATCAGGCAGCGTCGTGGACTATCCGGGCAAGCCGACGTTCCTGCGAGAGACCCCGACCTACCGGCTCTACCAGGCGGGAGATGCCCAGTGGTTCTTCCTGGCCTGTGGCAACCAGTCCTTCTGGGCCAAGCTCTGCAAGGCCGTCGGGCGTCCCGACATGACCAACGACCCGCGTTTCGGCTCCTGGCTCCTGCGCGGGGACAACCGCGAGGTGCTGATGCCGATCCTCGAGGCGGCCTTCGCGGGCAAACCGCGAGACGAGTGGCTCAAGATCCTTGGCGACCACGACATCCCCTGCGCACCCGTCCAGTCGCTCCAGGAATTCATGCGCGACCCGGCCGTCCAGCACCTGAAGATGACCGTCCGGTACGACCACCCCGAGGTCGGGCCCCTTACGCTGATGGGCCAGCCCATACGCTTCTCGGACACGCCGGCGCCCGACGCCGGACCGCCGCCCGTCCTCGGCCAGCACACGCGCGAGGTCTTACGCGAGCTGGGCTACAAGGACGGCGACATCGCCGATCTCCACCGCCGCGGCATCATCGCCGGGAAGGACCTTTAAGCATGCCTGAGCAGCCCGTCAGCTACGAAGCGAAGGACGGCGTGGCGACGATCACCCTCGACCGCCCCGACGTGCTCAACGCGATGAACAATCCCATGCGCGCCCAGCTCCTCGAGATCTTCACCCGTCTCAGGACCGACGACGGCGTGAAGGTGGTCGTGGTCACAGGCGCGGGTGAGCGCGCCTTCTGCGCGGGCGCCGACATCCGCGAGTTCCTCGAGCCGCCGACGCCGACCCACTTCCGGGAGGCCCGCAAGCGCCTTGACTTCAGGAGCGAGATGGAGCGCTGCTCCCAGCCGATCATCGCCGCGATCCGCGGCTTCGCGCTTGGGGGCGGGCTCGAGTTCGCCCTGGCCTGCGACATCCGCATCGCGGCCGAAGACGCGCAGCTGGGGCTGACTGAGATTAACCTCGCGATTATTCCCGGCGGCGGCGGCACGCAGAGGCTCCCGCGCCTCGTGGGACGCGGCAAGGCGCTCGAGATGATCCTGACCGGGATGCGCGTGCCCGCCGCCGAGGCGCTCCGCATCGGGCTGGTCGAGCGCGTGGTGCCGGTGGCAGAGCTGCTCCCCGCAGCGCAGGCCCTCGCCCGCCAGATCGCCGACAAGGCGCCCATCGCGCTCCGCTACGCCAAGGAGGCGGTGGTGGGCGGACTCGGGCTCCCGCTCGCCGACGGCATCAGGCTCGAGAACGATTTGGCCACCCTACTTCGCACGACCGAGGACCGTGTCGAAGGCGCCAAGGCCTTCGTCGAGAAGCGCAAGCCCAAGTGGACCGGCCGCTGACGCGGCCACCGTGCTAGATCCATCGACACCCGCTCGCGTACGCATAGCACGAGAATGTCGCCAGGCTCTGCACCACTCCAAACGAGAGGCGCGTAGGCGACATAAAGGCCATTATCGGACTGGGCCGGCGGTGCTGGGGGCCGGCGGCGGGGTGGCCGGCCTGCCGGAGAGTCCATGCAGCCCTACCTCCGTTGACGGCGAGTGTGCCGCTGGATGAACACCGCCACCTCGGCCTTGCTGACGCGCCCGCCCGCCACGCCAAGCACCATCTCGACCAGCTCGTCCTCCGTCGCGTCCAGCCGGAGTGAGTTCAGACCGAGAAAGGCGAGCATCGCCATCAACCCGGCGCGCTTGTTGCCATCGATGAACGCGTGCCCCTGGACCAGGTGATACAAGTACGCTGCGGCCATCTCGTGGAGGCTCCCGTGCAGCCACTGTCCTCCGAATGTCGCGCGCGGCATGGCCAAGGCGGAATCCAGCAGGCCCGTGTCCCGAATGCCGTGACTGCCCCCGTAACGCTCGATCTGATCCGCATGCAGGGCGAGGACCTCGTCCTGCGACAGGAAGACGACCTTCACTACTCGGCCAGCCGCCTGAACGCGCCACTGTAACGCCGGTGCACCTCCTCCACCACCCGCTTGAGCCGGGCCGTCCGGCCGCGGGCGCGCACCGGCGAGATCACAATCACCTGCCCGTCCGTGGAGATTTCTAGGGGCGTGCTGGCGTCAATCCCCACCCGATCCAGCAGCGGCTTGTCCAGCACGAGCGCCAGGCTGTTGCCGGTCTTGGTCAGCTTCTTCCGCATGGGCGAGCCCTCCGTACGTACACTATGCCATCACTGTACGTACGTGACAAGTGGTCGCGTAGCGCGCCACATCAGTGATCCCCCAACCAGGCCAGTCATCAACGGCGATCGTGCGCCGGCGACCGCGGGGTCGTCAAGACGCGTCCTGCAGGGGCAGAGTCCCACCCCGAGGCGGGGAGGGATTACCGGCGGGAGGGGGCGGCAGCGGGGAGGTCGCCCGACGGCGGGGCCGGCCCCGGAGAGTCCCCGGGATGGAGCAGGCCCAGGTGCGCGAGGATCGTGCCCACCACGGCCGGGTCCTCCACCGTGGCGATGAGCCGCAGCCGGCCGCCGCCGCGCGGGCACGCGAGCACGTCGATCCCGAAGGCCCGGCGCATCAGCGTGGCCCAGGCCCAGGAGCGCGGGCAGCGTGAGGCTCCGCGCTCAGCCCGCCGGGCGGCCACTGCCTCGCTCGCCGCCGACCTGCCAAAGCCCACGACCTGCGGGCGCCAGCGCGCATGCGGCGCCAGGACTCCGTGGTAGAGGAGCACGTGCACCTCGGGCCGCGGCGTCAGCACGGCCAGCTTCTCCAGGAACTCGGCAGGCTCGAACAGCAGATGCGTCGTGCCGTCGCGCCACGCCTTCCTCAACTCGACCAGCACGCGCCCAGCGATCCTCGACCCTCTGAGAATCTCCGTCTATACTTGGGGGCCCACTCTTGGTGCCGCGGTAAACTGACCCGACTGGTTCAGGGAGGTCCGGCATGAAGTGTCCCCGGTGCCAAGCAGAAAACCGTGAAGGGGCACGATTCTGCCGAGAATGCGCGGCGACATTTGATGCCGTCTGCTCGAGCTGTGGTGCCAAGGTCGAGGCTGGAAGTAAGTTCTGCGATGGCTGCGGAGCGCCCCTTGCCGCTACGCCAGTGTCCAGTCTAAGGCCGTCCCGTTTCGCTTCCCCCGAATCCTACGTGCCGAAACACCTCGCCGAACGCATCCTCACCTCGAAAGCCGCCCTCGAAGGCGAACGCAAGCAGGTCACCGTGCTTTTCGCCGACTTGAAGGGCTCGATGGAGCTGCTTGCGGATCGTGATCCCGAAGAAGCGCGCCAGATTCTCGATCCGGTGCTGGAGCACATGATGGAGGCCGTGCACCGCTACGAGGGCACGGTAAACCAGGTCATGGGTGACGGGATCATGGCGCTGTTCGGTGCGCCGCTCGCCCACGAGGACCACGCGGTGCGCGCGTGTTATGCCGCGCTGCGGATCCAGGAGTCGATCCGGCGCTACACGGAGGACGTCCGCCGCTTGCACGGCGTCGAGGTCCAGGTTCGTGTTGGGCTGAACTCCGGGGAGGTGGTGGTGCGATCGGTCGGAAGCGATCTCAGGATGGATTACACGGCCGTCGGTCAGACGACGCACCTCGCCGCCCGGATGGAGCAGCTCGCCGCGCCGGGGACGATCCGGCTCACGAGCGAGACGCTCGCGCTCGCCGAGTACTACGTGACGGTGAAACCGCTGGGGCCAGTGCCGGTGAAAGGGTTGGAGGCGCCGGTGGAGGTTTACGAGCTCGTGGGCGCGGGACCCGCGCGGTCGCGGCTGCAGGCCGCGGCCATCCGCGGATTAACGCGCTTCGTCGGACGCGATCCGGAGCTCGAGCAGCTCAGCCAGGCGCTCGAGCTCGCCCGAACCGGCCACGGTCAGGTCGTCGCGCTCGTCGGCGAGCCGGGCGTAGGCAAGTCACGCCTCTACTGGGAGTTCACGCACTCGCATCGTACCCAGGGGTGGCTGATCGCGGAAACGAACTCGGTTTCCTACGGCAAAGCCACCGCGTATCTCCCGGTTATCGATTTCCTGAAAGCGTACTTGCAAATCGAGAGCGGTGACGAGCCTCGGAGGATCCGCGAAAAGGTGACGGGGAAGATCCTCTCCCTCGATCGAGCGCTCGAGCCTTTCCTCTCACCGCTCCTGTCGCTCCTGGACGTCTCCACCGACGATCCCGCGTGGGAGAGTTTGGCGCCGCCTCATCGCCGCCAACGGATCCTGGACGGTGTCAAACGTGTGCTGCTCCGCGAGAGCCAGGTGCAGCCGTTCCTTCTCCTGTTCGAGGATCTGCACTGGATCGACGCGGAAACCCAGGCGCTCCTCGACAGTCTCGTCGAGAGCCTGCCGACCGCCCGCATCCTCCTCCTCGTCAACTATCGTCCCGAGTACCAGCACAGCTGGGGGCGCAAGACGTACTACCGGCAACTCCGCATCGATCCTCTGCCGCCCGCGCGCGCCGAGGTGTTGCTGGACGCATTGCTCGGCAGCGACGCGGCGCTCGCCCCGCTGAGGCGGCTCCTGATCGAACGGACGGAAGGGAACCCCTTCTTCCTCGAAGAGAGCGTGCGGACATTGGTCGAGACCAAGGTGCTCGGAGGAGAGCGCGGCGCGTACCGACTCGCGAAGGCGGCGCAGAGCTTCCAGATTCCAGCGACGGCGCAGGCGATCCTCGCCGCACGGATCGACCGGCTCCCGCCCGAGGAAAAGCGCGTGCTCCAGAGCGCCGCCGTGGTCGGGAAGGACGTGCCTTTCACCCTCCTCCAGGCGATCGTCGAGGAGCCCGAGGAGTCTCTGCGGCGGAGCCTCGAGAACCTCCAGGCGGCCGAGTTCCTCTACGAGACGCAGCTCTTCCCCGATCTCGAGTACACGTTCAAGCACGCCCTCACGCAGGAGGTCGCTTACCGGAGTCTCCCGGTGGAGCGGCGGCGCAGCTCTCACGAACGAATCGCGACCGTGCTGGAAGGGGTCTTCGCGACCCGGCTCGACGAGAAGACCGAACTCCTCGCGCATCACTACCAGCAGAGCCGGAACGCCGAGAAGGCGCTCACCTACCTCACGCGTGCCGCACAGAAGGCGGCCGCGCGTTTCGCGCCGGAGGAGGCGTCGAGCTACTACGACTCGGTCATCGCGTGTCTAGATCAGCTTCCCCGCACCGAGGAACGTGAGCGAGAACGGATCGATCTTCGGCTCGGCCACGTCGACATGGTGTGGGTCCGTGGCCGGTACGCGGAGGGAAGGGGCATCCTCGAAGAGGTCCGGGAGATCGCCGAGCGGCTCGCGGATCTTCCCCGACTCGCTCAGATCCACTTCAAGTTCGGCTGGTATCTCTACGACCAGATGGATATGGACCGCGCCTTCGCCCATCAGCGGGAGTGCTTCGCTCTCTGCGAGCGGCTCGGCCAGCTGACGGAGATGCGCCAGGTCTACTGGGGGCTCGGGCAAAGCTGTCGATCGGTCTCGAGCGACGTCGCCGTCCGGCGCCGGACGGCGATCGAGTATCACCGCACCGGCCTCGTCCTGGCGGAGAACGCCTTCCCCAACGTGATCTTCTGGGATCTGCACAACGCGCACTTCCTCTGGCTCATCCATCTATTCCAGCTCGGCGAGTGGGAGGTGGCCAGGGCGTATCTCGATGGCGCCGAGCGCATCGCCAAGGCCTTCCCCGAAGGGGCCGACATCGTGCAGATGGAGTTTACGAAGGGATCGATCGGGCTGTCGCATCTCCTCAAGGGCGACTGGGAGGTCGAGGTCGGCCTCGACTGGCTCCGGGAGAGCCTCGAGGCTGCCGAGCGGGTGGGCGGCCACATCTACACGTTGATTGGGCGGTACCTCGTCGCTCAGGGGTACTTCCTGGTGGGCGACCTTCCGCGGGCGCTGGCGCACTTCGAGGCGACGCTCGCGGTCGCCGAGGAGACGAGCAACCTCCTCTGGCCCGGCGCGCTGCTCTGGACGGCCGAGACCGAGGCGCGACTGCATCGGGCCGACGAGGCGCTCGACCACCTCAGAAGGTACGAAGAGCTGATCGAGCGCGTCGGCCCGCTCGAAGGGCTTGCCTGGTTCCCGTCGCGCGGCGTGGCCGACAGGGTCCACGGTCTCGTGCTCGCTCAGCGGGGAGATCTGGAGGCTGCAGCCCAGCGCCTCGAGCGGAGTGCCGCGACTCTCGCCGAACACGGGTACCGACCGGATCTGGCGCGGACGTTGGTCGCGCTCGGCCAGGTCCGGCGAGACCAGGGGCGGTTGTCCGAGGCGCAGCATGCCTTCCAGCACGCGATGGGGCTGTTCCGCGAGATGGGGTTCGGACCCGAACTCGATCAGACGCTCGCGCTCATGTGACGCACCGTCAGCGGAAGGACGAGGAATTCACCCTGAAGTCGGCTAACCTGATCCAATGTCCTCCCTGAGCCCATATCCTTCGGCCGACAACTCGTAGACAGGAAGCTCACATGGCTCGACCTCGCGGTGCTTGGGTTGTCGCTGCCGCCATCGGATTTCTCGCTTTCGCGTTCGGCTCGAGCACGGTCCGTGGCCAGGGCTCTTCCTTGTCTCCTGAACTGGAACAGCTGCGCCTGAGTCTGCAGAAGTACCAGGATCCAGTGGTGGCCATTCGTGACGGTTATTTCTCCACGCTCGGCTGCGTCGAGTACCCAAAGCCCGGCGGCCCGGGGCAGGTTGCCTATCAGGCCGGGGCGATGGGCATCCATTTCCTTAAACCCTCCTTGATCAGTCCGGCGCCGGACGCGAAACGTCCGACGCTTCTCCTCTATGAACCGGATGCGCACGGGAAGCTGACTCTCGTGGGCGCGGAATGGTTCGTACCTCTCGCCACGGGGATCAAGGAACGGCCACAGCTTTTTGGTCGCGAGTTCGATGGTCCGATGGAGGGTCACGAGCCGCTCCTACCGCAGAATCTCCACCACTACGACCTTCACGTGTGGCTGTGGAAGCAAAACCCGGCAGGGTTGTTCAGCCCGACCAACCCTCTGGTGAAGTACTCCGGCTACAGCTACACCATCGTCGAGGAGGCCCCTCACATCGTCACGCACCCGAAACATTGAGCGGCGGCATCGGGCCGTTGCCGCACCAGCGGAAGCGGGGTCAGGTCTTGAATTCCAGCAGACCAACGTCGCCGACGCGACCGTGTGGCATGTCAACACCTGAACCCGATCGTCAGTCGATCACACGGTCGGCCCGAAGAGCGATGGTCGATGGCAGGGAGAGATTCAGCGCCGTCGCTGTGCGTCGGTTGACCACCATCTCGATCGTCGAGGGCATTTCGATCGGCAGGTCGGCTGGCTTCGCCCCCTTGATGATTCTGTCGACGAAGTACGCCGAGCGCCGGTACGCGGCGAGCAGGTCCGGTCCATACGACACCAGAAATCCGCTCTCGGCATAGGGAGCCCAGCCCGCCGCGCTCGGAATCCGGTTCTTGAGAAAGAACCGGGCGAGCGCCGATCGCTGCGAGTTGGTGAGCGCGTCAGGAAACACGACCGCCCCCTCGGCGCGCGAAGCGACGACGGCGGGGAGCGCCGCGTCGAGCTCCGCCGGATTGCGGACCGGATGGTAGGAGACCCGGATTCCGAGCCGTTCGGCCGCCGCCTTCGACGCCGCGAGCTCTCGGGGCTCCCCAGGGTGGCCCGGATTGGCGATGATCGCGACACGGCCAAGACTGGGCACTATCTCCTTCAGGATCTCGATCCGCTTGCCGACCAGGTCGAGGGAGAGAAGACACACCCCGGTCAAGTGGCGACCTGGACGCGCAAAGCTCGTCGCCAAGCCTGCCGCGATAGGGTCACCGCTGTAGACGAAGGCTGTGGGAATCGCCGGTGAGAGGCGCTCCGCCTGACGCGCCGCCCCGCCCTGCGTTACCAGCACCTCGGGCTGCATAGCAGCCAACTCGAGGGCGAGCCGCTCGGTACGTTCGGGGGAGTAGTCGCCGAAGCGAGCGTCGAGGACGAGGTTGCGCCCCTCATGGTAGCCGAAGTCGCGGAGCCCCTCGCGAAACGCGTCGAAAGACGCCTCCGTATCCGCCTTGCTCCCTGCTGCAAGCCACGCGACCCGATGTGCCCGGGTGGACTGCGCCCATGCGAGACTGCGTGCCGAAGCGAGCGCGGAGCCTGCCAGGAGAAGAAGTCGACGCCGGTTCATGTGGTTAGGCCCTCCGCGCGAATTCCAGCGACCTCGGAAAGGAGCGTAGGGCATCCAACGTGCCTGCGCAACCGCTCATCGCAGGCTCGGTTGACCCTCGCGCGATGCGGCGGTAGCATCCATTACCGCATGCCCTTCGCGTACTTCCAGCGGCTGACGCGGCGCCAGCAGGGTATCTACCTGCGGAGCGACAAGATCACGGGCGTGCCGCTGCCGGGGGCGGCGGCGCTGCGGCCCCTCGTGGCGGAGCTGGGCGCGGCGCTCGAAAGTGGGGATCGCGGGCTGACCGAATCGGCGTGCCAGCTGCTCGCGGGCGCGATAGCGCGGGCGCTCGGGCTGCCGCCGGTGCGCGTGACGGTGCTGGCGGCGCGGCCGCACGCGCGCTGGGGTGAGCTGCACGGCCTCTACGAGACGGCGAATCGGCCGGGACAGCCGCCGACCATCACGCTCTGGATGCGGACGGCGCGGCAGAAGCGCGTCGTCGCCTTCCGGACATTCTTGAGGACGCTGCTCCACGAGATGGGGCATCATCTGGACTACACGCTGCTGAGGCTGGGGGACTCGCTGCACACGCAGGGCTTCTACCAGCGGGAATCGCACCTCTTCCATCAACTCGTCACCGACGGAGGTCCCGGCATGGCCACTCTCGAGGAACAGCTGGCGCGCATGGAGCGCACGGTCAACGACTACGCGGCCGCCATCAAGGGCGTGCCCGACGCCAAGCTGTCGAAGCGGCCGGACGAGAAGAACTGGTCGGCGAAGGAAGTCGTCTGCCACGTGCGCGACACGGAAGAATCCTTCATGATCCGCTTCCAGAGCGTCATGGCAATGGACGAGCCCAAGTTCCTGGGCATCGAGCCCGACCGCTGGGCCATCGAGCGCCAGTACGCGCGAAACGACGTGGAGGAGGCGTTGGCGGCCTTCAAGACGCGGCGGGATGACACGCTCAAGTACCTTCACGGGCTCAAGCCCGAGCAGTGGGAGCGCGGCGGCATCCACGCTACGCGCGGGAAGATGACCGTGAAGGACTTCGTCGAGCTCATGGCCTGGCACGACGACAACCATCTCGACCAGCTCAAGCGCGCCCTCGACGGCAAGGCCTAAGGACCCGCCCGGCTCACACGAAAGGAGACCCACCATGATGCTGAAGCTCCGCACCCGCAAGGCGCTCGTCGCAAGCATCGCCGCCCTGGCCCTGCTCCTGACCGCCGGCCTCTACGCGATCGCGCAGCAGGCGATGGAAGAGAGCAAGCGCGATCGGACGGTGGGCGTTCCGGGCGGCAAGTACTATTTGCTGCCCGCCACGCTCGAGACGACCCAGTGGGGCTGGCTCGATCCCAACGAACCGCCCAAGCTCGTCGTCAAGTCGGGAGACACCGTGGCCGTCGAGACCATGATGCACGCTCACAACAAGGTTCAGCCCGGCACCACGATGGAAGAGATCATCGCGCTCCGGAAGGCCAACCCGGGAGGCGGGCCCCACTCCGTGACGGGCCCCATCTACGTGGAAGGCGCCGAGCCCGGCGACGTGATGGAGATCCGCTTCCTCAAGATCACGCCCAAGGCCTTCGGCATAAACTTCAACCTGCCGGGCAAGGAGTTCCCGACGATCGGCGCGCTCGCGTCCGAGATGCCCGACGGCTTCGTGAAGTACTTCTACCTCGACTGGGACAAGCGCCAGGCCGAGTTCAAGCCGGGCGTCATGATCGATCTTCAGCCCTTCCCCGGCACGTTTGCCGTCGGCATCGACCCCAAGGACCCGTCGCCTCGCAAGGGCGGCTCGACCGATCCGATGGCGCCCGTCTCCACGCTCCGGCCCTGGAAGAACGGCTCGAACATGGACATCAACGAGATACAGGAAGGCTCGACCCTCTTCATCCCGATCTTCGTCAAGGGCGGGCTCGTGTGGACCGGCGACTCGCACTGCCGCCAGGGCAACGGCGAGGTCAACCTGACGGCGCTCGAATGCGCGTACCGCGAGATCGTGATGCAGCTCATCGTCCGCAAGGACATGAAGCTCGAGTGGCCGCGCATCGAGACCAGGACCCACTGGATTGCGACCGGCTTCGACGAGGACCTCAACAAGGCCATGGTCAACGCGGTTCGCGAAGCCGTGGATATGCTGGCCGCCCAGAAAATGGTGCCGCTCAGCCGGTACGAGGCGTACTCGCTCGTGTCCATGGTCGGCGACTGCCGGGTCAGTCAGGTGGTGGACGTCCGCAAGGGCGTGCACTGCATGATCCCGAAGTCGGTCTTCACCGCCAAGAAGTAACCGCTGTGCTGCGGGCGCTTCTCGGCGCCTGGCTCGTCTTTTGGGTCGTCGCGGCTGCGTGGGTGGCCGCCACTCCCGCGTGGGGCGGCGGCCCGCTGGCCGTCGTGGCGACCTCGACCGACCTCAAGGCGCTGGTCGAGGAGGTCGGCGGGGACCGCGTGCGCGTCGAAGCGCTCGCCCCGCCGCTCGCGGACCCGCACGCGGTCGAGATAAAGCCGGGGCAGATCGCCGCGCTCCGCGGCGCGGCGCTCCTCGTCCGGGTCGGTCTCGACCACGAGCCGTGGCTGGCGGGGCTGCTCCGGACCCTCGGCGACTCCCGCTTCGGTCCGGGCGGCGCGAACATCCTCGACTGCTCGAAGGGCATCGACCTTCTGCAGGCCGATACCGCGCGGGTCAAGCCCGAGCGAGGCGACCATGTCCACGGCTTCGGCAACACGCACTACTGGCTCGATCCTGAAAACGCGCGGCCGATCACCGCGGGCATCCTGGAAGGGCTCGTGCGCCTCGCCCCAAGCGATCGCGCGTACTTCGAGTCGCGCCGCGCGGCCTTCCTCAAGCGCCTCGACGCGGGGCTCAAGCGCTGGACGGAGGCGATGGGTCCGTATCGCGGCACAAAGGTCGTCGTGGTCCACGAGAGCTGGCCGTACTTCGCCAGGCGCTTCGGCCTCCAGATCGTGGCGGCCGTCGAGCCCGTGCCTGGAGTCCCGCCCCCTCCCGCCTACCTGGCCACACTCACGAGGCAAATGAAAGACGCGAACGTGCGCGTGCTGATCGTCGAGCCCTACTCGAGCGCCGCGCTCGTCGCCCGCGTCGCGTCGCTGAGCGGCGCCCGCGCCGTGACGCTCGTGGCCTCGGTCGGCGGCGCTCCCGAGGCCCGAGACTACCTCGCCCTCTTCGACCTCGACGTGGCGCGCCTCGTCGAGGCGCTCCGCGCCCGCTGATGCTCGAATTCCTCTGGCTGCCCTTCCTCGCGTGCCTCGTGCTGACGGGCATCCACGTGTACCTCGGGCTCCACGTCTTGGCCCGCGGCGTCATCTTCGTGGACCTGGCGTTGGCGCAGGTCGCCGCGCTCGGCATCACGATCGCCTTCCTCGCGGGCCATCCGATCCAGAGCGAGGCGGCCTACTGGTACGCGCTCGTCTTCACCGTCGGCGGCGCCGCGCTCTTTTCCCTGACGCGCATCCGCCGCGCGGTCGCCATCCCGCAGGAGGCCATCATCGGCATCGTCTACGCGGTCTCGGCGGCGCTCACCGTCCTGGTCGTGGACCGCGCGCCGCAGGGCGCGGAGCACATCAAGCAGCTCCTCGTCGGAAGCATCCTGACCGTCACGCCCGGTGACGTGGGACGGCTCGCGCTTCTGTACGCCCTGCTCGGCGCGCTCCACGCGGCGATTCGCCGGCCTCTCCTCGAGATCTCGTTCGACCCCGACGGCGCCGCCGCGCGGGGGCGCGCCGTGCGCTGGTGGGACTTCGCCTTCTACCTGACCTTCGGCGTCGTGGTGACGAGCTCAGTGCGCGTGGCGGGCGTCCTGCTCGTCTTCTCCTACCTGATCGTTCCCGCCGCCGTGGGCGCGCTGCTGTCAGGCTCGGTCACGGGCCGCCTTGCCATCGGGTGGACCGTCGGCGTGATCGTGAGCACGCTCGGGCTCTGGGCGTCCTTCGCCTGGGACCTGCCGACAGGCGCCGCCGTGGTCGCGACCTTTGGCGCTCTCATGGCCGCCGTCGCGTGCGCGCTCGGCTTCCTGGCGCTCGCGCGGGGCGTGAGAGAGCGCGGCTGGGAAGCCCTGCGCGGCATCGCCATCGTGGCGAGCGCGGCCGTCGGGCTGGCGGGGATCCTGCTCGCGGCCTTTCCCCGCATGGACCACCATTGGCTCGATTGGATCGAGGAGGCGGTTCCAGGTATCGAACGGGTCTTTCTCACGCCGGGAGAGCGCCAGGCCTGGCGCGACAGCCGAGAGGCGCTCGAGCGGGGAATGGCCGAGCTCCGGCGGCTCAAGACGCTGGAGGTCGACGTCCAATGGGGGCGGGCGAAGGTCACCATGGAGCAGCAGGAGCGGCTGCGCCAGTTCCTCGCCTCCCGCGGTGAGATCACGGCCGGCGACCGCTTCGTGCTGAAGACACTCCGGAGTCGCGCCCGCGAGCGTCAGCGGCTCTGGCTCGGGCTGCCGCTCCTCGCGTTGGGAGTGGCGGCCGCGGGCGCGCTCTTGCGAGGGTCAGGGCTTGCTTTACGGCGTTGAAGTGCTAGATTGCGAAACCTCACCTCTCAAGGAGGGCATCATGGACCAGGGGCTCACACGTCGCGCGTTCGTGATCCACGTAGGCGCTGCAGCCGCGCTTTTGGGGCGCGTCGTCCCGTCCGCCGCTCAGACCTCGCCAGGGCCGGTGGCCGGCAAGGACAAGCTGATCGTGCGGAGCCCCCGTCCGATCAACCTCGAGACGCCGCTCAAGGACTTGGGCGCCGACATCACCCCGACCGATCTCTTCTTCGTCCGGAACAACTACGACGGGCCGGAGATCGACGCCAGCCAGTACGTGCTCAAGGTGGACGGAGACGTGGACAACCCGCTGACCCTCCGCCTGGACGATCTCAAGCGGATGGAGCAGATCACCCAAACCATCACGCTCGAATGCGCGGGCAATGGGCGCAGCTTCTACTCTCCCAAGGCCCCCGGCCTTCAGTGGGAGAACGGCGCGGTGGGCACCGCCGTCTGGAAGGGGGTGCGGTTGTCCGATGTCCTGCGCCTGGCGCGCCCCGGTCCCGGCGCCTCCCACGTCGTGCCGGACGGCAATGACGAGCCCCCGACGCCTCAGGCGCCGGACTTCATCCGCAGCCATCCCATCTGGAAGGCGATGGAGCCGCACACGATGATCGCCCTCGAGATGAACGGCCGGCCGGTGTCCCACCTCCACGGCGGCCCCGCGCGGTTGATCGTTCCCGGCTGGATCGGCTCGGCGTCGCTCAAGTGGCTGGTGCGGCTCACGCTGGCGGACAAGGAGTGGGACGGCCCATTCATGCAGCGGAGCTACCGCTCCCCACGGGTCGAGGATCCCAAGCAGACCTATTCGCTCCAGTCTCTCGAATGCAAGTCCCTGATCATGAGCCCGCTCGACGGCGCGAAGATGGCGGCCGGGGCGCAGATGATCCAGGGGTACGCGTGGGCGGGAGAAGGCTCCGTCACCGGCGTGGATGTCTCCCTCGACGGCGGCAAGACGTGGGCGCCGGCCGCGCTGAGCGGCGCGGCGCACCGGTACGCCTGGCGCCGGTGGGAGCTGCCATGGACGGCGGCCGCCGGCGCGCACACCATCATGGCGCGGGCCACCGACTCGCTCGGCCGCGTGCAGCCGGGCGGCAAGGCGCGCGATCCGCAGGGCTACCGCTGGAACGTGATCCACGCCGTCCGGGTCGATGTGGCGTAGCCGTTTCTCACGAGCCCTGGCAGCGCTGATCCTCGGACTTACCCTGGGCTGGAGTTGGAGCTGGAGCGAGCGAACGGGCGGGAGCGCGGGTCTGCCCAGCCTCTCGGCGCAGGCCGCGAATCCCTTGCCTCGAGACCGCGACCAGCAGATGGTGAGCGGGCGCTGCATCATCTGCCACAGCCTCGAGATGATCGCCCAGCAGCGCCAGACGCGCGCCGAATGGGCAGTCATCGTGGATCGGATGATCAGCTACGGCATGCCGGTCGGGCCGGGTGACAGGGAGCGGATCCTCGCCTACCTCACGAAGCACCTCGGCCAATGACGGCGGCGACGTCATCCATGCTTCCGCCCTAGCACAGGTGGTCAGAAAGCCGCGCCAGCCTCGAGCGTGGGCAGATAGTGGGGCGCGTCGGGAAAACCGATGGGGCGGATCGCCGGCAGCGTGACGCCGGCCTCGCGATAGGCCGCCATGAAGGCCCGGAGCGTCTCGGCGTCGCCGACGGCGCCCAGACCCCGTGCGAGGCGGTCGTCCACGGCCGCGGGACCAGGGCCGGCGCTCCAGGCGGCGATCTCGGCGCCGAAGCCGGACTTCTCCAACATGGCGCGGTAAAAAGGCAGGGCCAGGTAGCGCGCGAGCTCACCCTTGAAGGCCGCCGCAGCCGCGACGCGGTCAGCGGTCACCGCCGCCGGTACCGAGGCCACGATCTCGAAGCCGTCGAGCGCCTTGCCGGCCCGCTCGCGCCCGCGGCGGATGGCGGGTACCGCGTGCTCGCGGATGTAGGCAGGGGTGCAGAGCCAGAGCACCGCGCCGTCGGCGATCTCGCCGGCGAGCTCGAGCATCGCGGTCCCCAGCCCCGCCAGGTAGATCGGCGGCGGCGGCGGCAGCCGCGGCACCCCGCTCTGCCACGCCACGCGATAGCGCGGCCCCGCATGGTCGACGCGGCTCGTGAACGCCTGGCGCAGAACCGCGACATATTCGCGGACAACCTCGAGCGGCCGGCCCATGTCGAGGCCGAGGGCGCCTTCCATCATCGAGCGGTGACTCACGCCGATGCCGAGGCGGAGCCTGCCGCCCGAGACCTCCTGAAGCGTCAAGGCCTCCTGGGCCAGCACCACCGGGTGGCGCGGATAGATCGGGATGACGCCCGTGCCCAAAGCGACGCGGGGCGCGGCGTGCGCGTACGCCGCCAAAACCTGGAGCCCGTCGCGCCCGAGGCCGTGGGTGACCCAGACGCTCTCGTAGCCCGCTCCGTCGGCCCGCCGGGCGAGGTCCACGGCCGCGGCGAGATCGGCGCCGGGAGAGAGGAAGATCGCGGTACGCGGCATGGCGCTCAGCGTCGCGGCGCCACGCCGAGGGTGGCCAGCTGGGCGCGGAGGTCGTCGCCCTTGTCTTTGCTGAAGAGCACAGTCTGCATCCCCACCTGCCGCGCGGCTTCGACGTTGGTGTCGAGGTCATCGACGAAGACGCACTCGCGGGGCTCGAGGCCGAGCCGCTCGGCCGAGAGGAGATAGACGGCGGGCTCAGGCTTGGCCATGCCCACCTCGGC
Source organism: Candidatus Methylomirabilota bacterium (assembly GCA_035936835.1). NCBI lineage: Bacteria > Methylomirabilota (SeqCode) > Candidatus Methylomirabilota bacterium. The sequence continues at coordinate 22,596 of DASYVT010000101.1, forward strand.
CGAGCAGACGATGTCGTCGAAGAGGTGGTGGATGCCGATATCCCCCTCGAGGCGCTCGCGCAGCGAGATGTCGGCGTTGCTCAGGATGGCGAGCTTGTAGGAGGGGCGGAGCTCGCTGACGAGGCGGAGGTTGGGCTCGATGGCGCGCTGGGAGGCCCGCCACTCCTCGTGCAGCGGCGGCAGCGGCCTGCCCGCGCGCGCCTCGAGCATTCCATGCGCGGCCGCGAGCCATGCCTGCCGATCGCCGCGGCCGCGCTCGACGGCCTCCCACGCCCCCGTGCGGTAGAGCGTCTCGAAAACGGACGAGCGGGGCAGCCCGTGCGCGTGGTCGAGCTGGCGAGCCACGTCCCAGCACATGTCCCAGAGGACACCGCCGAAGTCGAAGATGACACCGCGCAGACTAGTACTTGCCCTTGGCAGCGGGGGACTTCGTGGGATCCGGAGGTTTCACGGACGGCCCGATGTCGCCGCCCAGGGAAGCCCAGCCGCGCTGCTTCAGGCACTCTTCGTCGAGCTTCTTCTTCTTGTCGGTGCACGCCAGGCGGTCGCGCTCGAAATCCGCGGCCGTGTAGTCCACGTTGGGCTTGTACCACTGCCTGTCGGGCTCCGACGACGAGCACGCCGCAAGCGTGAGCGCCGCGACGGGGAGGAGGAGAATCAGGCGCCTCATGCCCGGCATGATACCATGCCGCCGAAATGCTCGACACGACCATAGCCGGCAGCCTGCCCAAGCCCGCGTGGCTCGCCGCGCCGAAGACGCTCTGGGCGCCGTGGCGCCTCGAGGGCGCGGCGCTCGACGAGGGCAAGCGCGACGCCGTCCGCCTCGCCCTCCGCGACCAGGAGGAGGCCGGCATCGACATCGTCACCGACGGTGAGCAGACGCGGCGCCACTTCGTCTGGGGCTTCGTCGAGCAGCTGGACGGCGTGGACTTCTCGAAGATGGTCACGATCGGCATCCGCGCCGACCGCTACAAGGCAGATGTCCCGACGGTGACGGCGCCGCTCCGCCGGCGCGGCCCGATCCATACCGACGAGATCCGCTTCCTCCGCGGGGAGACGCGGCGCCCGGTCAAGTTCACGATCCCGGGACCCATGACCATCGCCGACACCATCCACGACGCCCACTACGGCAGCCGCGCGAAGCTCGGCATGGCGCTGGCCGCCCTTATCAACGACGAGGCGCGGGAGCTCGCCGCGCTCGGCGTGGACGTGATCCAGCTCGACGAGCCGGCCTTCAACGTCTACATGGACGAGGTGCGCGACTGGGGCGTCGCCGCCCTCGACCGCGCCGTCGAGGGCCTCGCGTGCAAGACGGCGGTGCATATCTGCTACGGTTACGGCATCAAGGCCAACACCGACTGGAAAAAGACGCTCGGCGACGAGTGGCGACAGTACGAGCTGACCTTCCCCCTGCTGGCCAAGAGCCGCATCGGCGCGGTCTCGCTCGAGTGCGCGAACTCGCGCGTGCCGATGCCGCTGATCGGCCTGCTCGGCGGCAAGGACGTGCTGGTGGGGGCGATCGACGTGGCGAGCGACAGGGCGGAGACCCCGGCGGAGGTCGCCGCCGTGATCCGCGAGGCTCTGAAGCACGTGAAGGCCTCGCAGATCTTCCCCTGCACCAACTGCGGCATGGTGCCGCTCGACCGCGAGCTCGCGCGCGCCAAGCTCCGCGCGCTCGGCGCCGGCGCGGCCCTCGTCCGCCGCGAGCTCGCCTAGCCCTGCCGCGCATGGACTTCCTCTACGGCGTCCTCACCGGCGCGTACTCCATGGACGTGCTCATCCAGTGGGGCGGCTACATCCTGCTGGTCTCCATCGTCTTCACCGAGACCGGGCTCCTGGTTGGATTGTTCCTCCCGGGGGATTCCCTCCTGATCACGGCGGGGCTGCTGGCCGGCGCGGGGAAGCTGGACATCTGGTGGCTCAACATCCTGGTGATCGCGGCGGCCATCGTCGGCGATAGCACGGGCTACGCCATCGGCGTGCGCCTGGGCCCGCGCATCTTCACGCGTGAGAAGTCGCTGCTGTTCGATCCGAAGCACGTGGTGCGGACCCAGCGCTTCTACGAGAAGTACGGGCCCAAGACCATCGTCATCGCCCGCTTCGTGCCGATCATCCGCACCTTCGCGCCCGTGCTGGCCGGCGTGGGCGCGATGCGCTACCGGCGCTTCCTGACCTACAACGTGGCGGGAGGGATCGGCTGGGTCGCGTCGATGACCTGGGCGGGTTATCTCCTCGGCCAGACCGTGCCGAACATCTCGAAGCACATGCACGTGCTCGTGATCGTCATCATCGTGCTCTCGTGCGTTCCCATCGCAATCGAGATCTATCGAGAGCGCCGGAAGACCGCCAGGCGACTCTAGTTCTCGGTTAGTAGCCGACGGCGGCGCCGTCGCTGCGGGGGTCGGAGCCGCCGAGCTTCGCACCGGTCACCGGATCGATGGTGATGCCGTGAGCGTGGCCCGCCAGCTCCTCCCACGACGGCCAGCGGTTGATCCGGTGGCCGCGGCGCTCGAGCTCGGCCATCGTTGCAGCCGGGAAGCGGCCCTCCATGTTCAAGAGATCTCGCGGGTCGCCAAGGACGAAGCGTCCGGCCAGCCAGCGCGGAGATTGCACCGCCTGCTGGATGTCGAGGCCGAAGTCGATCATGGCGGTGTAGGCCTGCATGTGGATCTGGGGCTGGCCGTCGGCGCCCATGCAGCCGAAGACCTGCCAGAGCGCATCGCCCTTGAAGGCGAGCGAGGCGATCAGCGTGTGGAGCGGGATCTTGCCCGGCTCGAGCCGGTTCGGATGCGCGGGGTCGAGCGAGAAGTACGCGCTCCGGTTCTGGAGCACCACGCCCGTGCGCCCCGCCACCATCCCCGAGCCGTAGATGCCGTAGACGCTCTGGATGAACGAGACGGCGCTGCCCTGGGCGTCCACGGCGCAGACGTAGACGGTGTCGCCGGCGAGGCTGCCGGAAGACGGCACGCGGTCCCACGGGAGCGCCCGCGCCGGATCCATGAGCGCGCGGCGCTCATCGGCGTACGCCTTCGACACGAGCCGCGCCACGGGCACCTTGACGAACTCCGGGTCGGCGATCAGCCGGTCGCGGTCGTGAAAGGCGATCTGCTTGGCCTGGACGAGAAGATGGACGACGTCGGGGCCGAGGGGGTCGAACCGCGAGAGATCGTAGGGCTCGAGGAGGTTCAGCATCTGGAGCACCGAGAGCCCCTGGGTCGGCGGCGGCGTTTCGTAGACGGTGACGCCGCGATAGTTCGTCGAGGCGGGCTCGCCCCAGCGCGCGCGCTGCTCCGCCAGATCGCGCTCGGTGAAGAGGCCGCCCTGCTCGCGGGAGAAGCGCGCCATCTCCCGCGCGGTTTCGCCCTCGTAGAAGCCCGCGCGGCCGAGCGCTCCAATCCGCTCGAGCGTCAGCGCGAGATCGGGGTTGCGCAGGCGCTGCCCCGCCCGAGGCGGCCTGCCTCCCGGCAGAAAGATCGCGGCGGCCTCCGCGCTCCCGGCAAGGACGCCGGCCGTCGCCTCGGTCCACGCGGCCAGCCGCTCGGTGACGGCAAAGCCGTCGCGCGCGTAGCCGATGGCCGGCGCGAGATCGCGCGCAAGCGGGAGCCGGCCGAGCGCGGCGTGCGCCTCGCACCAGCCGGCCACGGCTCCGGGCGTTGTGAGCGTGGCGGGGACGACGCCGCGAAACGGGATCTCAGCGAGCCCGCGTCGATTGAACCAGTCGAGCGTGCCGGAGGCGGCCGCGCGACCGCCCGCGTTCAGGAAGCGGACGACCGCACGCTCGGCGTCCCAGATGAGCCAGAACTGATCGCCGCCGACGCTCGTCATGTGGGGATAGATGACGGACAGCACCGCGCTCGCGGCGATGGCGGCGTCCACGGCGGAGCCGCCGGCCTTCAGGATCTCGACCCCGGCCTCCGAGGCCAGCGCGTGCGGGGACGACACCATGCCGTTCCGCGCCATCGTCACCGGCCGGCCCGTCTCCACGTCCGCCTCCTTGCGTGGACCGCCTCGCGCATGGTAGAAGCCGGGCAAGGATAGCACGGCCACCTTCCAACGAAGAGAGGACGGCATGCCCACAGCGCGCGTCAACGGCGTCACGCTCTACTACGAAGAGACCGGCAGCGGCTTCCCGCTCATCTGGTGCCACGAATTCGGCGGCGACTACCGCTCGTGGGAGCCGCAGGTGCGCTACTTCTCCCGCCGCTACCGCGTCATCACCTGGAACTACCGCGGCTACCCGCCCTCCGAAGTCCCGCAAGACCCCGCCGCCTACCGCAACGAGATCCTCGTCGAGGACCTGGCCGGGCTCATGCGCCACCTCGGCATCGAGCGCGCGCATGTCGGCGGCTTGAGCATGGGCGGCAACATCACGCTCAACTTCGGCATCGCCCATCCGGAGATGTCCGAGAGCCTCAGCATCTGCGGCTGCGGCAGCGGGACGTTGGGGCGTGAGACCTTCCTGGCCGACGGCGAAAGGAGGGCGCAGCTATTCCTCACCGAGGGCATCGAGGCCAAGGTGCGGAGCTTCGCCAGGCTCGCCTCACGGCGCGGCTTCGCCGAGAAGGACCCGCGCGGCTGGGCCGAGTTTCTGCGGCAGGTGCGCGACCACTCGGCCGTCGGCTCGGCGCACATGCTGCGCGGCGTCCAGATGAAGCGGAAGACGATCTTCGAGCTCGAGCCCGAGCTCCGGCGTCTCGAGGTGCCGTCCCTCATCGTGGTGGGCGACCAGGACGAACCCTGCCTCGAGCCCGGGCTCTTCATGAAGCGCCACATCCCCCACGCGGGGCTCGTCATCCTGCCGATGACCGGGCACACCGCGAACATCGAGGAACCCGGGCTCTTCAACCTCCACATCGCCGAGTTCCTCGCCGCCGTCGAGAATGGCCGCTGGGGCACGTGGAAAACCGAGAAAGCGGCGCAAGGGTAGAGGAGCCCCCGCATCCGTTGCCCCCTCACCCTTGTATCTTGCAGGGAGAGGAGAAATGATACGCAAAGCTATCAGCGCCCCGGCCTGATGCTCGAGAATAGCGGCCGGAGTGATGTGCCCTCCGCGCCGCGTATGGGGGCGCGCTGGCGGCGAGCCGGACGCCTCGGCGAGGACACCCGCGAGGCGCAGGCGGTGCTCGAGGAAGCGTATCTCGGGCTGGATGAGCCCGGCCAAGCCTGGTCGATGGCCCGCGCCGTGCGCGATGCGGCGGAAAAGGCCGGGAATCAGCTCGATCTTGCCTCCGCTCGCGCCGCGAAGGTCCGCAAAGGGCTTGAAGGAAAAGCCCTTTTCTTCCCGTCCGAGATTCAGTAGAATCGCGACCAGCGATTTCTTGGCCCATGCCCCCCCGTGAGGGGCCGGTTGAGGAGAATGCGGATTTAACGAAACCTCGACAAGGAGGATGTGACGCTATGGCCAAGCCACGGGCTCACGCGTATCTGGTGGTGCCTCTTCTCGCTCTCACCCTTTTCCTCGTGGGGTGCCCGAAGCGGCCCGCCACTACGGGGGCTGTAGCCCCGGCTCCCTCGG
>DASYVT010000102.1 GCA_035936835.1 Candidatus Methylomirabilota bacterium
GCCATCCGCACCGCCGTCCGCACCGGGGACACCTCGGCGGCGGAGCGACGGCAGGGTGCCAAGCGCCCGCCCCACGTGCTCGTGACGACACCCGAGTCCCTCTACATTCTGTTGACGTCGGAATCCGGTCGCCGCGGCCTCGCGGGAGCGCGCACCGTCATCGTCGACGAGATCCACGCGGTGGCTGGAGACAAGCGCGGCGCGCACCTGGCGCTGTCCCTCGAGCGCCTCGAGCATCTGGTCATCGCAGGCGGCGGCCCGCGCCCCCAGCGCATCGGGCTCTCGGCCACGATCAGGCCCATCGAGACGGCCGCGCGGCTCCTCGTCGGCTCCGACCGCCCCCTGCCCGCCCTCGTCGACGCGGGCCAGCGCCGCGATCTCGATCTTGCGGTCGAAGTGCTGCGCGACGAGCTGGGCGCGGTCTGCACGCATGAGCAGTGGGGCGAGATCTACGACCGCGTGGCCGAATTGGCCCGCGCTCACCGGTCAACGTTAGTCTTCGTCAACACACGGCGCCTCGTCGAGCGCGTGACGCTGCACCTCGCGGAGCGACTTGGACAGGACGCCGTCGCCGCGCATCACAGCAGCCTGAGCCGCCAGCGGCGCTTCGCCGCCGAACAGCGCCTCAAATCGGGCGAACTCTCCGTGGTCGTCGCGACGGCTTCGCTCGAGCTTGGGATAGACGTGGGCGCGGTGGACCTCACCTGCCTCCTCGGCTCGCCGCGCTCCATCGCCACGGGAGTCCAGCGCATCGGCCGCTCGGGCCACGCCCTCGGCGCCACTCCCAAGGGCCGCCTCTTCCCGCTCACGCGCGACCAGCTGGTCGAGTGCGCGGCGCTCGTGCGGGCGGCGCGGCGAGGAGAGCTGGACCGCATCACGCTTCGCCGCGCGCCTCTTGACGTCCTCTCCCAGCAGATCGTGGCCGCGTGCTCCGCGGAGGAATGGGACGAGGATCGCCTCTACGCCCTCTGCCGGCGCGCCGCGCCCTACGCTCTACTCGACCGCGCGGAGTTCGACGCCGTGGTGGACATGCTCTCCGAAGGCATCTCGACCAGGCGGGGCAGAGCGGGAACGCGCATTCACCGCGACGCGGTCGGCCGCCGGCTCAAGGGGCGCCGCGGGGCGCGCCTGGCCGCACTCACCTCGGGCGGCGCCATCCCGGACAACGCCAACTACGACGTCGTCCTCGAGCCCGACGAAACGCTGATCGGCACGGTGGACGAGGACTTCGCGGTCGAGTCCATGGCGGGCGACGTCATGCTGCTCGGGAACAACTCCTGGCGCATCCGGCGCGTCGAGAGCGGGAAGGTGCGCGTGGAAGACGCCGGCGGCGCGGCGCCCACCATCCCCTTCTGGCTTGGTGAAGGCCCCGCGCGCACCCCGGAGCTCTCAGCCGAGGTCGCCGCCGTCCGCGAGGAAGTCGCCGGGCGCCTGGCCGATCCCGATGCAGCCGCGCGTTGGCTGATGGACGAAGGCGCCCTCGATCGGCGCGGGGCGGAGCTGGCGCGCGACTACATCGCCGCGGGCCGCGCATCCCTCGGCGCCGTGCCCACGCTCGACACCATCGTCGCCGAACGCTTCTTCGACGAAGCCGGCGGGCAGCAGCTGGTCATCCACGCGCCCTTCGGCGGCAGGATCAACCGCGCCTGGGGCATGGCGCTCCGCAAGCGTATCTGCCAGAGCTTCGACTTCGAGCTGCAAGCGGCGGCCACCGACGACGGCGTCCTGCTTTCTCTCGGCCCCCAGCACAGCTTCCCGCTCGAGTCGATCTTCGAGATGGTCCATCCCTCGGGCGTCGAGCGGTTGCTGACCGACGCCGCGCTCCAGGCGCCCATGTTCGCCACGCGCTGGCGCTGGAACGCGAGCCGCTCCTTGGCACTCCTGCGCTGGCAGGGCGGCCGCCGCGTGCCCCCGTATCTCCAGCGAATGCGCGCCGAGGACCTACTGGCCTCCGTCTTCCCCGCCCAGCTGGGCTGCCAGGACAACGCCGTCGGGCCGATCGAGATCCCCGACCACCCGCTGGTGAACGAGACCCTGCGCGACTGTCTCACCGAGGCGATGGACGCCCAGGGGCTCAAGCACAAGCTCGAGGCCCTCTTCAGCGGAAAGATCCACCGAGTGGCGCGCGAGACGCCCGAGCCGTCCGTCTTCTCGCACGAGATCCTGAACGCCAACCCCTACGCCTATCTCGACGACGCCCCGCTCGAGGAGCGCCGCGCGCGGGCCGTGACGCTCAGGCGCGGGTTGCCGGCGGAGCTGGCAGACGACGTGGGCCGCCTCGATCCTGAGGCCATTGCCGCCGTCATCGAAGAGGCGCGCCCCGATCTGCGCAACGCCGACGAGCTGCACGATCTCCTGCTGGACCTGGGCGCCCTGCCTTCGGTCGAGGCGGCGGGCTGGACGGCGTGGCTCGACCCGCTGATCGCGTCAGGCCGCGCCGCGCGGCTGAACGTAGGCCCGCGCATCTTCTGGGTCGCGGCGGAGCGCCGCTCGCTGGCGCTGGCGATCTGGCCCGACGGCCGCCTGGCGCCCGACGTGGTCGAGCCGCCGGCGCGGCGCGCGGCTCCATGGTCCGATCGTGAGGGCGCGCTGGTCGAGCTGATCCGAGCCCGGCTCGCCCTCGTGGGCCCGACGACCGCCGCCGCCCTCGCCGAGCCCTTCGGCCTGAGCGTGTCCAGCGTGAACTCAGCCCTCGGCCGCGTCGAGGCCGACGGCGGTGTCCTGCGCGGGCGGTTCACGCCTACCCTGACGCCCGACGCCACCGAATGGTGCGACAGACGTCTTTTGGCCCGCATCCACCGGCGCACGCTCGACCGCCTGCGCCGCGAGATCGAGCCCGTAAGCGCTGCCGACCTCATGCGCTTCCTCTTCGCGTGGCAGCACGTGAAGCCGGGGCTCCAACTGCACGGCCGCGACGGGCTCCAGCGCGTCATCGAGCAGTTGGAGGGCTTCGAGCTAGCTGCCGCCGGGTGGGAGCGCGAGGTGCTGCCGGCACGAGTGGCGCGCTACGAGCCCGCCTGGCTCGACGAGCTGTGCCTCTCGGGCGAGATCGCCTGGGGCCGCCTCGAGCGACACCCGACCACGCGCCACGCAGGGCGCCGGCTTTCCGGCACGGTGCCGATCACGCTCCTGCGCCGCCAGAATCTCGCCTGGCTCCTCGAGCCCCGCGACGGCGCGGACGAAGAGGCGCTGTCCGCTCCCGCGCGCGACGTGCTCGCCCACCTGCGCGCGAGCGGCGCCTCGTTCACGGACGAGATCGCGGGGCGCGTGCGACGCCTGCGCATCGAGGTGGAAGAAGCGCTCTGCGAGCTGGTCTCGGCCGGCCTCGTCACCGGCGACGGCTTCGCCGGCCTCCGCAGCCTGCTCCACTCGGAAAAGCGTAAGCGGCTGCGCTCCGGTCGGGCACGCCCCCTGCGTGCGCCCATCGGCACGGGGCGCTGGGCGCTCCTCGAAGCGCCCCCGCCACCTTCTCCAGATGACCTGCTGGAAGCCCGTGCCCGCCAGTACGCGCGGCGCTACGGCATCGTCTTCCGCGATCTCCTCCAGCGCGAGCCCGGGGCGCCCGCGTGGCGCGATCTTCTGCGCGTCTACCGTCGCCTCGAGATGCGCGGCGAGCTCAGAGGCGGGCGCATCGTGGGCGGCTTCGTCGGCGAGCAGTTCGCCCTGCCCGAAGCGCTCGACGCCCTCCGCGCCGTCCGACGCGACTCCCCGGGCGGCCACGTCATCCGCCTCTCCGCTTGCGACCCGCTCAACCTCTCCGGCATAATCACCCCCGGCGCCCGCGTGCCCGCGATGCTCGGCCAGTGGGTCTCCTACCGGGACGGCGTCCCCGAATCGGGGTCAGGTCTTGCTTTACGACATTCGCGATCCCGTCTCACTGGCGCCCAGGGTTTG
>DASYVT010000103.1 GCA_035936835.1 Candidatus Methylomirabilota bacterium
TGGTGGGCCACGTCGTCTTCATCGCCGCGCTCGTGGCTGCGACGCTTTCGGGAATCTGGGATCGCCCGCAGGTGCACGTGGTCAATCTCGTCGCGTCCATCGCCGCCGTCGGCAATCCGGCGGGGAGCTCGGCGTCCCTGCCGGCGCGCGCGCTCAAGCCAACGGCGCGCGCGCTCGCGCCCGACCCGGAGCCGCGCGCGCGAGAGGCCGCGATACCCGCGGAGGCGGCTCTGCCCTCGCGCGCGGTGACGCCGCGCCCGGGCGAGCACGACCTCCCACCGTTGGCTACGCCCTCGGAGCGGCGCGGCAAGACGGCGGTCGAGCCGGCCTCGCGGCCGTCGGTGGCGGCGCTCGGGCGGGCCACCGGCTCCGTCTCGGGGCAAGGCTCGCTCACGCTCGATGTGACCGATTTCCCCTACGCGTGGTACCTGCGGCAGGTGCTCCAGAAGGTCGAGGAGCGCTGGCAGACGCAGGACCGCTCCAGCGAGCCCGCCCAGAAGCCGCGCATCTACGTCGAGATCCGGCGGGACGGCTCCATTGCGCCCCCCCGCATCGAGCAGAGCTCCGGCAGCAGCTTCTACGACCGTGCCGCACTTCGCGCCATCACGGAGGCGAGCCCGTTCCCGCCGCTTCCCGTGGACTGGGCCAATCCCTCCCTCCGCGTGCTCTTCAATTTCGACTTGAAGCGCGGATGACGAGCTTCCCGCGCCCGGCCCGCCGGCTGTCAGCGAAGGCCGCCGCCGCGCTCGTGATCTTCGCCGCGGCGGTCCTGGGGCCCGCCCCGGCCCGCTCGCAGAATCCCGATGTCGAGCTCAACGTCCGGCCGGGGCAGATCAAGAAGATCAACATCGCCGTCCCAGACTTCACGCTCGTAGCCGGTGCCGACCCGCAGAACTGGGCCAGGCGGCTCCCGGAGATCACCTCCGCGGACCTCGCCTTCACGTCGCTCTTCAGCGTGGTATCGGGCACGCCCGCCTTGCCGCAGGGCGGCGCCGAGGCGCTCAAGCCGCGGTTCGAGGAGTTCGCGGCGGCCGGGGCCCTGCAGGCGCTGCAGGGGCTCCTGGCGGTGCGCGGCGACCGCTTCGAGGTCGAGATGCGGCTGTACGATCTGACCTCGCCCGACTTCCGCCTGATCGGATCGAAGAAGGTCGTCGCCCACGTCTCGGAGCCCCGCCGCGCCGCTCACAAGATCGCCGACGAGGTCGTGCTGCTCGTCACCGGTGAGCTGGGCGTCGCCGACACCAAGATGGCGTTTGCCAGCACGCGCTCGGGGGTCAAGGAGCTCTACTTGATGGACTACGACGGCGCGGGCCCCGCGGCCATGACCGCCAACAAGTCCATCAACATGTCGCCGAACTGGAGCCCCGACTCGCGCTCGCTCGCCTTCACGTCGTACATGAACGGCTACCCGTTCCTGTACCGCATCTTTCCCTTCGAGCGCCGGCCGGTGCAGCTCCTGGCGGGCTACGCGGGGATCAACTCCTCGCCCTCCTGGAGCCCGGACGGCCGCACGGTGGCGCTGACCTTGTCCAAGGACGGCAACCCCGAGATCTACCTCCTGACGGTGGCGACCGGCGCCTTTCGGAGGCTGACGACGCACGCGGCGATCGACACGGAGCCGACCTGGTCGCCGACGGGGCGAGAGCTCGCCTTCGTGTCCGACCGCTCGGGGTCGGCGCAGATCTACGTCATGGACGCCGAGGGCACCAACGTCCGGCGCGTGACGTCGAGCGGGTTCAACACCCAGCCGCGATGGTCGCCCAAGGGCGACACGATCGCCTTCACCTCCAGGCAGGGCAACCACGACATCTGGGCGGTCGGCCCGGACGGCTCGAATCTGCGGCGTCTGACCGCGGGCCCCGGCGACAACGAGAGCGCCTCCTGGTCGCCGAACGGGCGGCACCTCGTCTTCCAGTCAAGCCGCCTCGGGGGTACGCAGCTCTTCACGATGCTCGCCGACGGATCGGAGCAGCAGGTCCTGACCGGGGGGCCGGGCCAGGCGTCAAGTCCGGCTTGGTCACCCCGACTTCCGTGATAGAATCGTGCCGTTTGCGTTGGACTGTTCACCAAAGCTCGACAAGGAGGATGTGACGCTATGGCCAAGCCACGGGCTCACGCGTATCTGGTGGTGCCTCTTCTCGCTCTCACCCTTTTCCTCGTGGGGTGCCCGAAGCGGCCCGCCACTACGGGGGCTGTAGCCCCGGCTCCCTCGG
>DASYVT010000104.1 GCA_035936835.1 Candidatus Methylomirabilota bacterium
TTGAAGGGGCAGACGCGGCCGGTCGCGGCGTTCAACGTGATGACCTTGCGCGCACCTCAATAGCGGCGAGCGTGGCGATTGCAGGCGCCCAGTGGTCTGAAGCACCATGCGTCGCCGTGTCGCCGGTTCAAGTCCGGCCACACGGCACAGAACGAAACCCGCCACAAGCTGACGTGAGATTTCCTGGCCGCGGCCTTTGGATTGGGGCACGGCTCGTTAAATTGGCATCAGATATGGCATCCAACAGGTCCCGCTAGGGTCTTACACATCGCACCCGAACCTTTGCAATCATTGCCTCGGAGGGTTGGCCGAGCGGTCGACTGCGGGGTCTTGAAAGAGGAAGCGCGGCGTCGACGTTATGGCCGCCTGAGGTGGTCGAGTTCGCGGCGCTCGCGCTTGGTCGGGCGGCCGGTGCCGCGCTCGCGGACGAACACCGGTGGCTCTCGCTTGACCACCGGGACAGGCGGGCTGTGGTCGACCAGGCAGGTCGCCGCCACCGCCGCCCCGACCCGCTTGTCGATGACGACCACGACCTCGAGGATGTGCTCGCGCCCGACGAACGCCTCGACGCGGTCGCCGACCTTCACCGGCGTCGACGCCTTGGCCGCGGCACGGTTCACGCTGACATGGCCGCCCCGGCAAGCAGCCGTCGCCGCCGAACGGGTCTTATAGAGCCGGACGGCCCACAGCCACACGTCCACCCGAGTCGTGTCGATGGAGCCATCGTGCCAGCATGAACCGACGGCTGCTCGCGGCCTCTATCTCGTTCGGCGACGCGCAAGTGCACCGGGCCGACCTCCGGTCGCGCATGCGAGCGGGGACCGCCGTACCGTTCGTGGTCAGGCATCAGCGACCGCGGAGGGCGGTGCGGCTAAGGACGTTCTGGCTGCAGCGGCCGGTCCGTCGAGTCGGCGCCGGAGTACTCGTTCAGGACCTGCTGAGGCCCGGTCGACGATCGTCGACCGGGCCTCAGCGTTCGCGTCTGGGGGAACGGTGGGATCTGGTTGGCTGCCTCTAGTTGTCGCCCTGTAGCTCGCCCGTCGCGCCGGAGGCGCCGGTCGCATCCGTCGCGCCGGACGCACCGGTGGCGCCGGTGGCGCCGGTGGCGCCGGACTCGCCCTTCTCGCCCGTCTGCGTGTCGCCCTTCTCGTCCGGGCCGGCCTTGTCCTGTTGGGCCTGGTCGGTGTTGCAGGCGGCGGTGTCTTCCTGGTTGCCGAGCTGCTCGCCCTCGGCGCCGCACTGCTCGTCCGCCGGCACCGTCACGGCGTTCGGGTTGGGCAGCGGGTCGTTCGCGAGGCTGGTCCCGGCGCCCGCGGTGAGCAGGAGCCCGGTCGCGAGAATCGCCGCCAGTGGTGACTTCAGCATCTAGAACCTCCCACGAGTCGGCGGATCGGTCCGCCACCGTACACAGAATTTGACGCGCCGCCGGCCCTAACCATTCGGGTGAATTCGGGCGAATGGACGATGGTTCTAATGCCCGGTACTCCCGCCGTCCACGCCGCCGCCCTGCCCGCCGCCGTCGGTCTTCTCGCCACCGTCGGACTTCCCACCGCCGTTCTGATCGGCCTCGCTCGTCCGACTTCCAACGCCACCCTGCCCGGACGTGCCGTCGGTCGGCTGCTTGGCAGGTCCGCCCCGACCCGACTCGCCCTCCTGCTGGAGCTCATGCTCCTCGTCGTCGATGTCGTGCTGGATCCCCTCTTCAAACTGCCCGATCTGCCCGCGCTGCTCGCCGGTCGCGTTCTCGCGCGCCCCAGCGAGACGGTCCTTCGCGGACCGCTGCGTTTCGAGGAGCGACTGGAGGAGCCAGCGCCGCTCGCTTTCCGGCGAGCGCTGCAGCGACGCCCGCGCGTCGCGCAGGTAGCGGGCCGCGTCGTCGAGGACACCGCGCAGCACCTCGGGAGCGACCCGGGTCGCGACGGCAGCAGCCTGCGCAACGCGGCGGTCGGCCGCCGCGCCGTACGCGCGGGTGGCGTCGGCGGGCGAGCGCGGCAGCCCCAGGTACAGATCATCGAGGCGCCGCTGCGCCGGGTAGAGCGGCTCGCCAGGGGTGCTCGCGTACGACGCGGTGCCCAAGCCGGCAGCGAGGATGACCGAGAGCGCGATCGCGAGCACGGGCCGCAGCAGCCGCACCGGCCAGGGGCGGGCCGGCGCCGGCAGGGTCGCGGCCGCGACCGCGCGGGAGAACGCCCCCGCCGACGGCTCGATCGAGCGGGCCACGGCGGCGAGCCGCAGCGCAGCGTCGATGATGGCCACGTCGGCCGGGTCGGTGTCCGGCGGCGGCGCCTCGCCGCGGGCGATGGCGTTGAGGGCGCGATCGAGGGTCCGGCTCATCGTGGGCTCAGCCGGCGCGCGAGCGCCTCGAGCGCGCGGTGCTGGAGGGATTCGACGGCCTTCTCGCGGCGGCCGACCGCAACTGCGGTCTCGCGTGTCGAGAGGCCGGCGGCGAAGCGCAGGAGGATCACCGAGCGCTGCTCCTGGGTGAGCTGGGCGAGAGCTTGGCGGATGTCCAAGCGGTCGGCGAGCGGGCTGGTCGGGTCGCCGCCTTCGAGCTCGACGAGTTCGGTGGTCGGACGGGTCCGCCGGGCGCGGTCGATGGCCGCGTTCCGGGCGATCCGGAAGAGCCAGGCCGGCAGTTCGGC
>DASYVT010000105.1 GCA_035936835.1 Candidatus Methylomirabilota bacterium
GTCGCATGTCCGGCTCCGGTATCCTGCCCGTCCCGAGGCCTCGCTCCTGTACAATCCCGTCGTGCTCCCGCCCCTGTTTCTCGAGGCGACGTGCTTCCTCTTTGGCCTCGTCATCGGCAGCTTCCTCAACGTCGTGATCGCGCGCCTTCCCGACGGCCGGAGCGTCGTGCGTCCTCCGTCGGCCTGTCCCGCGTGCGGCAGCTCCATCCGCTGGTACGACAACGTGCCCGTGGTTTCCTGGCTCTGGCTCCGTGCGCGCTGCCGCAACTGCCAGGCACGCATCTCGTGGCGGTACCCGGTGGTCGAGCTACTCACGGCGGTGCTGTTCCTGCTGGCCGCCCGGCGGTTCGGACCGTCGCTCGATCTCGGCGCGGCGCTCCTCCTGTTGGCGGCCCTTGTCGCGATCACCGGCATCGACCTGGACCACCAGATCATCCCCGACGTCATCACGCTGCCGGGCATCGCTGTCGGGGCCGGGATGGCTATGGCCCTCCATCCTGCCGCCTGGCTCGACACGCTGTCCGGCATCCTGGTCGGCGGCGGCCTCTTCCTGGTGATCATCCTGGCGAGCGGCGGAGGCATGGGCGGGGGCGACATGAAGCTCGGCGCCATGATGGGAGCCTTCCTCGGCTGGAAGCTGGTGCTTCTAGCCATTCTTCTCGGGGTCTTCGGCGGAGGCGCCGTGGCCATCGGGCTTCTAATAAGCGGGGCCAAGGGGAGGAAGGACCCCGTGCCCTTCGGTCCGTTTCTGGCCTTAGGAGCCGTGATAAGCCTTCTTTGGGGGAGCATCCTTTGGGCCTGGTATCTTGGCCGATTTTTGAGCTGAAACCGGTTTCAAGGGGGTCCCAGCTGGCCCCTTTCTTGCTCGATTACTAGCGCATGAAACTTACACGTCCACGTGGGGGCCCGGCCCAGAGTCAAGCCGGTTTCAGCCTCGCCGAGCTGACGGTTCTTCTGGCCGTGGTCGGGGCTCTCTTCAGCCTGTCCCTCCCGGCGTTCATCACATACTACCAAAGCGCCCAGGTGCGGGGGGCGGCCGCCGATGTCGCCGCCTATGTGAACCAGGGCCGCCAGCTCGCCATCCAGCTGAACTGCTCCGTCGCCGTACAGATCGCCGCGACGACGATCACGTACACAAGGCAGGCGAACTGCCAGGTCCCGGGCGTTTGGACGGGAGCAGGCACGAACGCTGCTGGCAATATCCCGGCACCAGACGGCATCACCCTCGCTGCCAGCGCCAGCCCGGTCTTCAACAGCCTGGGCGCCGCCGCTCCGGCCGCCACCCTCACGGTCACCCACGGCACCTCCAGCCTGAGCGTCCTCGTCTCGGCCTCCGGTCGCGTGACCATCGGACCCTGAGCGAGACAATGCTCGCCGCTCTCTGTGTGCACAGCGCATCGGCGGCACTGCACGACAATCTGGGCAGGTCGTCGGCGGCGCCCGTTCAAACCACTCACGCCAGTCACAGCCTGAGCGTCCTCGCCTCGACGTCCGTCCACAGGACCGTAGCGCCCTGAGCCGGGATGCTTGCCGAGGTCCTGGCGACCGTCGCAGTGGTAGCCATCGGTCTCTCCGCGCTCACGTCGGCCATTCCGGTGGTAGGCGCGGCCGTGAGCGAGGGCGCCAAGCTCTCCACCGCCACCTTTCTCGCCGGCGCGCGCCTCGAGGAAGTCCGCGCCGCTACGTGGAGCGCAGCGCCGCCCGTGGATCGGCTCGGCGTGTCGGGTGCGCCGCTGTCCCCTCCGCAGAGCGGCGGCGCGACAACCTTCGCCGACGAGGGGGCGCTGCCCGACCCATACGCCGGCTATAGCCGCCAGGTCAGTGTCCTCGACTGCGGCCTGCCGCCGGGTTGCGGCGCCGTCACCTCCGGGCACCTTCGCCAAGTCACAGTGACCGTGGCGTACCGGCCGGTCACGGCCAGAGGCCTGGCTGCCCTCGACAAGACAATCTCCGTAACGACGCTCGTCGCGCAGCGGTGAGGGAGGCCCTGGTCCGGCTCTGGATCGACGAGCGGGGCGCCGCGTTGCCGTTGGCCATGGTCACGCTGGTACTGCTCTCGTCCTTGATCCTCGGGCTCTCCGTCATGTCGGCGACGGAGCCTACCATTGCCGCCAATCAGCTCCGCACGGCGCAGGCACGGGCGTTGGCTGAGGCCGGCATCGAGCAGGCTCTCTGGGCGCTCGCGAATCCCGAGGCGCCCAACGGTCTACCCGACCCCTTGCCGACTATGGTCCCGCCGCCGTACGACGGAAGCCGGCTCATCGTCATAGCGGCCGGGGGTGCGCCGCTGGGGGGCTTCCGTCTCGCGGTGGTCGCCGGCGCGGCCCAGAACGAGCGCGATGTGCTCTCGGTAGGATGGGCGCCGACTGACGACGCTGGGGACATCCGTCCTAAAGCCCACCAGCGCATCACCGGCACGCTGTGGCGGCTGCGCGCGCCTGCGGAGAGCGCACCCTGTGCGCTCTGCGTGCGGGGTGATCTCGAGGTCACCGCCGAGGTGGCAGTGGACGCAAGGGTGGACGCGCGGTGCGGAGGCAAGCGGGGCGCCTGGTCGAGCGGCGCCGTGAGCGTGGCGCCGACCGCGAAGGTCTGGGGTGCCGACGGCAACGACACGCCCAATGAAGCTGGGGACTACGTGCAGGCGCAGCCGGCCGAGGCGGCGCTCGCATGGAACTTCTCGGATGCCGATCTCCTTGCGCTCAAGCGGCTGGCCCGCGCGCGCGGCAGTTACTACAGGGGCTCGGTCATTTTCGACGCCTCGCGTCCCGCTCCTGAGGGCCTCGTGTTCGTCGATACGGCGAACGGGGCTCCCATCACGGGCGCGACCCCCGCGGCGGAGCTCGCGCGAGCCGAGCTCCGCGGAGGCGCCTTCCGCGGTTGGCTCGTCGTCGCCGGCTCCCTCGAGATCTCGGGCGACGCGCGCGTGCGCGGACTCGCGTATGCGCAGGACGGCTTCGCGTATCGCGGCGCGACACCGGGAGGCATCGAGGGCCAGGTCGTTGCCGCAGGAGTGCGCGGCGGCTCTGGGAGCCTCTCCCGGACCGGCGGGGGCCCAGCTCTTACGTTTGACTGCGCGGCAGCTTCCGGAGGCGACGGCACTGTCCCGAGAGGCTGGATGCTCAAGGCAGGGTCATACCGAGAGCCTCCAGACCCCTAAATTACCCCATGAGTCGGGCTCCGGGGAGTCGAAACCCCTTTATCTGGTAGCGTCGAAGAGTTGACAGTTGGGCCCAACCCCCGTTATAAACTACGCGATACGTCAGCGTTTTTTGCTGACGGGCAGTCAACCTTCACTTGGCCGCAGGGACCCCCTCATGGGAGTCGGCGGTCAGTAGGACCGGGAGCCGGCCATGGGGTTGTTCGGAATGGGCAAGAGGCCCTTGACCTTTGGGCTCGACATTGGGTCCAGCTCGATCAAAGCGATCGAGCTCCGTGAAGGGAAAGGCGGGTGGGGCCTCACGGCATTCGCCCAGGTCGCCCTACCCCGTGACGTGATCAGCGAGGGCAGCATCAAGGAGCCCGGTCTCGTCAGCGACGCCGTCAGGGAATGCGTGCAGAAGGCCGGCATCAAGGGCACCGGCGCGGTCATCTCGGTCTCGGGACGCGAAGGCATCATGAAGCGTGTCCCCCTGCCCAAGGTGACGCCGAAGGAGCTGGCCGACGCCATCACGCTGGAGGCCGAGCACCACATCCCCTTCGCCGTGGACGACGTCTTCCTCGACTACGAGGTCGTGGGCGAGTCGGTCAACTCCATGTCGGTGGTCCTGGTCGCGGTGAAGAAGGTCAAGGTGCTCGAATACGTCGCGGTCGTGGAGCAGGCCGGCCTCGAGGCCCTCGTTGTGGACCTCGACGCCTTCGCAATCCAGAACCAGTTCGAGCTGAACCATCCGGAGCCGGCCGACGAGGCCGTGGCGCTGATCGACATCGGCGCCACCGTCATGAAGACCAACGTCGTGCGCGGCGGCACCTCCGTCTTCGCGCGTGACGTCCCCTTCGGCGGCCACAACTACACCCAGGCCATCGCCCAGCGGCTCAACATCCCCTTCGAGAAGGCCGAGGCGGCCAAGCAGGGCCAGGACGTCGGAGTCGCCTGGGACGATCTCGTGCCCGCCCTCGAGGCCGTGTCGCGCGACCTCTCGATGGAGGTCCAGCGCACCTTCGACTACTTCGCGTCGACGGCCGAGTCGGAGCGCATCGGCCGCATCGTGCTGTCGGGCGGCTGCGCGCGGCTCGCGGGGATCGACGAGTTCCTGTCCTCCTCATGGGGTGTCCCGGTGGAAGTCGCACGGCCGCTCGAGCGCGTGGAGCATGACGCCGGCCAGTTCTCGGCCGATGAGCTCGACCAGGCCGGGCCCCTCCTGGCCGTGGCCGTGGGGCTCGGGCTGCGGCGTCCGGGAGACAAGGGCGCATGATCAGGATCAACCTGGCGCCGCCCTCGACCAAGAGGCGCGTCGGCCTCTCCATTCCGAGTTTCAACCTGGGTATGCTCTTCGGCTTGGTCGCCCTGGGGCTCGTGCTTGTGCTGGGCGTGTGGTGGTGGAGCCTCTCGGCGGAGATCAGGCGGCTGAACACCGAGATCGCCGAGAACAAGAAGCAGGCGGACAGGCTCAAGGTGATCATCGCCGAGGGCCAGCGCTTCCGGCGCGACAAGGAGACGCTCGAGCGCCGGGTCAACGCGATCGAGCTCGTGGCGCGTCGCCAGACCCGCCCCGTCTACCTGCTCGACGCCGTCCTCGACACCCTGCCCAAGGACCTCTGGCTCACGCGTATGGAGGAGAAGGGGACGCAGCTGCGGTTCGCCGGCACCACCTACAGCGCCACGGCCCTCTCCGACTTCATGGCCAACCTCAAGGCCAGCGGCAAGTTCAAGGACGTGGACATCGTGGACGCCAAGCAGGACCTGACCAAGTCGCCGCGCCTGATCACCTTCGAGGTGGTCACGCGCTTCGAGCCCTGAGCCGTGGGCGCCCTCGACCCCATCGTCAACGCGCCGCGCCCGCAGAAGCTGATCTTCGGCGCGATAGTGCTTGTCATAGTGGGCGCGCTGGGCTATTTCTTCCTCATCTCAGGAGCCCGTGCGGAGCGCGACACCCTCCTGGAGGAAAACGAGGTCCGCCGCGCCGAGGTGCTCAAGTCGAAGGAGGACGAGGCCAACCTCCGCCCGTTCCGCGCGCTGGCCGAGGCGCTGCGCAAGCGCCTCGATACGGCCAAGGAGCGGCTGCCCTCGGAGCGCGAGATTCCGCAGGTGTACCGCCAGGTGTCGGACCTCGCCACGCAATCGGGGCTCGGCGTCTCGCTCTTCCAGCCGAAGGCGGCCGAGGACAGGGACGTGCTGTCGGAGGTGCCGATCGCGGTCACGGCCGAGTGCACCTATCACCAGCTGGGCGCCTTCCTTGAGCGCGTGGGCAAGATGCCGCGCATCGTGTCGCTGGGCGACTTCCGCGTGATCGGCATCGACCGGCCCACGGGCACGCTCCGGGCTGAGATGACGCTGGCGACGTATACGTTCAGGCCGGAAGGCGCGCCGCCGCCGCCCGCCAAGCCGGGCGCGCCTGCTGCGCCACCTGCTCCGCCCCCAGCTCCGGGTGCACGGCCGGCCGCCGCGCCGCCGGGGTAGTCCCGATGAAGCTGCGATGGAGGGTCGCGCCGATCGTCGGGGCGATGCTGCTCGGTGCCTGTGGCGGAGCCGAGCCGCCGCCCGCGCCGCCCAAGCCCCCGGTGCCCGCAGCCGCACCAACGGCTCCCCAGGCGCCGGCCAGGCCCGGAGCGTCCGCCGTCCGCCCACTCGATCCGGGCGCGGGCCCCGTGCTCCCGCCACTGGCCTACGACGCCAAGAGCCGCCGCGACCCGTTTTCGCCGGTCTCGTTGGCGCTCGAGGCCAAGGGGATCAACGTCACGGCGGCGAAGCTGGTGGGCATCGTGCAGGGCCGCCAGGGCACGCTGGCCCTCGTCGAAGGGCCCAACGGTGTCGGGTATATTCTCAAGAGCGGCGACGCTCTTGGCAACGGACGGGTGACCGGAATCACCGGAACCACCGTGACCTTCGCGGTCGCGGCGCAGCCGGGCCAGGGCCCTACAATGGTGACCCTGCGCTTGGTCCTCGACTGACATGCGGACACAGAGCCGCGAAAGGGGTGATCGCCCGATGAAGGCCATCGTGTCGAGCGTGGGATTGCTGCTCCTGCTCACCGTCGTCGCCGCGGGCACCGGAACCGCACAGACGCCGGACGCCGCCGTCCAGGTGACGTCACTCAGCGTCGACCGCCTGCCCGACGGGGTCACCGTCCGCATCAAGACCAGCGGTCCGGCAAAGTACCAGTCGAGCTTCATCGACTACCCGAACCGTCTCGTCGTCGACCTGCCGGACGCCACATACACCTGGAGCAAGACCACGCTCAAGTCAGACACGGAGCCCGTGCGCCAGGTGCGCGGCAGCCAGTGGAAGGGCAGCGTGGCGCGCGTCGTGGTCGAGCTCTCCCGCAAGGTCGGCTACCGCATCGACCAAGACGCCGAAGGCCTGCTCATCGTGCTCGAGCCGGCCGGCACGGCTCAGGCCGAGAAGCCCGCGACGAAGCCGCACGAGACGAAGGCGAAGGTCCGGCCGGCGCCGGCCGAAGCCTGGGCCCCCCGCGTCGAAACGCCGCGCCTTGAAGCGCGCGCCCCCGATGTCACAAAGGACGTCACGAAGACTGAAGCCGCACCCGACAAGGAAGCTATGGCCACGGTCACGCCGGCGCCCCTGTCGGCTGTCGAGCCCAAGGCCGCCCCTGCCCCGGCTCGCATCGCCCAGGCGGGGTCGGCCGCTCCGCCGCCGGCCCCGGGGCCTGCGCCTGCGCCGACTCCGCCGCCCGCGCCCGGCGCGCCGTCCATGCCGAGCGGGCAGGCGCTTTCGAGCGGCAAGCTCATCTCGCTCGACTTCAGGGACGCCGACGTCGTCAACCTCCTGCGCATCCTGGCCGCCGAGAGCGGCCGCAACATCGTGGCGGGCGAGGACGTCAAGGGCAAGGTGTCGGTCTCGCTGCACAACGTCACCTGGGAGCAGGCGCTCGACACCATCCTCGAGGCGCGCGGGCTGCAGCGGCTCGACCGCAACGGCATCATCCGGATCGTGTCCATCGAGCAGCTGACCAAGGAACGCGAAGCGCAGGCGCGCGTGCAGGAGGCGCAGGTCAAGGCGGAGACCGAGATCCGCACCAAGCGCGCCGACGCGGAGTTCAAGGAGGCGGAGGCCGCCTACAAGAAGCTCCAGGCCGACGCGGCCATCAGCGAGGCCAAGTCGCGCGGGCCATTGCGCGAGGAGACTATCCGCCTGTCGTATGCCGATCCCGAGGAGGTCGCCAAGACGCTTCAGGGCATCCTCGGCATTCCCCCCTCGGGCACCCAGCCGGTGTCGTCTGCGCCCATCATCCAGAGCGTGCCGCAGAACCCGACCGTGGTCGGGTCCAGCCCTCCGAACCCGGCCCTCGGTCGGCTGCCGGAGCCGAACAGCCCGTACCCGCCCGTCCCGATCCCGCAGAACCAGCAGGTCGTCTCGGTCAGCCAGGACGTGCTCGCCAAGGGCATCACGATCCAGGCGCACAAGCCGACCAACAGCATCTTCATTCGCCACTACGAGGCCGACCTCGAGCGCATCAAGAAGCTGATCAAGGAGAAGTTCGACATCCCGCTGCCGCAGGTCAAGATCGAGGCGCGGATGGAGATCCTCGACAGGAGCGCCTTCGAGGGCATCGGCGTCCAGTGGGGCGGCGCGGGCGCCGGGAACATCAACAACACGACTACGATCATCGGCCAGGGCTTCCAGAGTGCTTCGAGCAAGACCGCAGCCGCGATCGCGGCCACGCAGGGTGTCCTCCTGCCAGACGGCTCGACAGTGCGCTTCGACCCCGTGGGAATCCAGGGCTTCTCGCCCAACAACCCGGGCTTGACTCTGAGCCAGCTCTTCCCGATCTCGGCCACCACGGGCCTGCCGATGGGAGGCAACGTGGTCAACCTGCCCTTCGCGGCACTGCCGGGCTCCGCCGCCGCGGGCTCGCCCGCCGGCGGCATTTCCTTCGGCCTCGTCTCGAGCAACTTCAACATCAACCTGGCGCTGCAGGCGCTGGCAGCGCAGGGCAAGACGCGCACGCTCGCGCGCCCCGAGATCGTCACGGTGGAGAACTCCAAGGCCTCGATCTCTCTCGGTGAAGAAATCCCCTACGCGACCGTAAGCTCGGCCGGCACCCAGATCCAGTTCAAGGAGGCTGTACTCAAGCTCGATGTCTTGCCGACCGTGCTCAGGGAGCAGATCGGCGCCAACGTCGTCACCAAGATCAAGATGGTGGTCGTCATAGAGAACAACTCGCGCGGTGAAAACATCAACCCAGGCGGAACTTCGACCGTACCCGTTATCAACAAGCGCAAGGCGGAGACCCAGGTCCTCATCAAGGAAGGCGACCGGCTCGTCATCGGAGGCGTCACCCAAGGCGTGTCCAGCACGACCGTGCGCAAGGTGCCGCTCTTCGGCGACATCCCCATCTTCGGCTGGCTCTTCAAGCAGAAGGAGAACACCGAACTCGGTCGTGAGCTGGTGATCTTCGTGACGCCGTCGCTCGTCACGGGCCAGGGGAGCGCCGGCTTGGCCATCACCCCCGTCGCCCCGAAGTAGCGCGCACGACGTGGCGTTCCGCTTTCTCACGGCCGGCGAGTCCCACGGCGAGGCCCTCACCGCCGTCATCGACGGCGTGCCCGCCGGCCTTCTCCTCACCGAGGAGCACCTCAACGAGGACCTGGCCCGCCGCCAGAAGGGCTATGGCCGCGGCGGGCGCATGAAGATCGAGCGCGACCAGGCCCACATCTCCTCGGGCGTGCGCTGGGGCGTGACCCTCGGCAGCCCGATCACGCTCACCATCCAGAACCGGGACTGGGAGAACTGGAAGCAGACCATGGCGGTGGGCGAGCCGCCGGCTGGCGCGCCGCCGAAAGCGGTCACGCGGCCGCGCCCCGGGCACGCCGACCTGGCAGGCGCCATGAAGTACGGCCACCGCGACATCCGCAACGTGCTCGAGCGCTCGAGCGCGCGCGAGACCACGGCGCGCGTCGCCGTCGCGGGCGTGGCCAGGCGACTGCTCGGCGAGTTCGGCATCACGATCCTGAGCCATGTCACCGAGATCGGCGGCGTGCACATCGGCCCGCTCGAGGTGCCCTGGGACGAGGTTCGACGCCGCGCCGAGGGATCGGAAGTCCGCTGCGCCGACACCAAGGCGGAGCGGGCCATCATCGAGGCCATCGATCGGGCCAAGGAGGCCGGCGACACGCTGGGCGGAGTCTTCGAGGTGATCGCCCTCGGCTGTCCCGTGGGCTTGGGCTCCTACGTGCAATGGGACCGAAAGCTCGACGGGCGCCTCGCGCGCGCGTTCTGCTCCATCCACGCCATCAAGGGCGCCGAAATCGGCATGGGCTTCGAGGCCGCGCGCCGGCCGGGCTCCGAGGTCCACGACGAGATCCTGTTCGACAGCGACAGTGGCTTCCACCGCCGCTCGAACAGCGCCGGGGGCCTCGAGGGCGGCGTCACCAACGGCCAGCCCGTGGTGGTCCGCGCCGCGATGAAGCCGCTCTCGACCCTGCGCAAGCCGCTCCAGTCGGTAGACATGGCGACCAAGGAGACGGTGGAAGCCGTGGTGGAGCGCAGCGACGTCTGCGCTGTCCCGGCCGCCGGCGTGGTCGGCGAGGCCATGATGGCGCTCGTCCTGGTCGAGGCTTTCCTCGAGAAATTCGCCGGCGACAGCATCGACGAGATCCGCCGCAACTACCAAGGCTACCTCGACTACCTCAAGAGCTGGTAGCGGGGGCGGCTGATGATCGACGTCCCCGTGAATCTGGGCGCCCGCTCGTACCGCATCCTCGTCGGAGCCGGCGCCTTGGCGCTGGCCGGAACCGAGCTCGCCCGCCTCAAGGCCGGCCGGAAGATCGCCCTCGTCACCGACCCGGCGATCCTGGCTCTCCACGGCGTCGTCGTCACCCGGAGCCTCGCCGCCGCAGGCTTCGACGTCACTACGGTGCTCCTGCCCGAGGGGGAGCGCGCCAAGACGCTGGAGGTCGCCGCCTCGACGTGGGAGCGCTTCCTCGACGCGGGGCTCGACCGGGGCTCGACCGTCGTGGCGTTGGGCGGCGGCGCCGTCGGAGACCTTGCGGGCTTCGCCGCGGCGACCTACATGCGAGGTGTCGGCGTGGTGCAGGCGCCCACCACGCTGCTGGCGCAGGTGGACGCCTCGATCGGCGGCAAGACGGCCATCGACCACCCGCGGGCCAAGAACCTGGTCGGCGCCTTCCACCAGCCGCGCCTCGTGCTCTCCGACACGGCCGCGCTCCTGACCCTGCCGGAGCGCGAGTACCGATCGGGGCTGGCGGAGGTGATCAAGCACGGCATCGTGCTCGACGCCGCGTACTTCGAGGACGTCGAGCGCGGCGTGGCGGCCCTGCTCGGGCGCGAGCCCGCCGCCCTCGAGCGGACCGTCGCGGGCTCGTGCCGTCTCAAGGCTTCGGTGGTCGAGCGCGACGAACAGGAGTCGGAGCTTCGCCACGTCCTCAACTACGGACACACGATCGGGCACGCGATCGAGGCGGTCACAGGCTACCGGCGCTTCGCCCACGGCGAGGCCGTGTCGCTCGGCATCGCCGCCGAGGCCGGGATCGCCGAGCGCCTCGGCCTGGCAAAGCCCGGGGTGCGCGCGCGGCAGGTCCGCCTGCTCGAAGCCGTCGGGCTGCCCGTGCGCGACGTTGGAGAGGCGCCTTCGCTCGTGGTCGAGGCGCTCAGCCGCGACAAGAAGGCCAAGGACGGCCGCGTGCCTTTTGTCCTGGCGCCCGAGATCGGCGCGTTCCGCCTGGTCTTCGACGTGCCGACGTCGACCATCCTCGACGCCCTCGCCGAGCTCGGCTGATCTGTCGTGTCCCGTCCCAGAAACCGCTCTTGCGCGCCGCTGCTCGGGTTTTTTGGTCGGCCGCCGGGGCGAGCTTGTCACGGCCGCAGGGCGGCAGCAAGGGCCGGGAACGCATTGACTCTCGGGCCTTTGGCGCTTATAAAAGACGAGCCATGGCGAACCCGATCCCCCAGGGCGGCGGGGCCGCCGCCGAGGATCCCGTGGCGGCGGGCGCCATCAGGCGGTACGAGGAGCGCCTGGCCCGGGATCCGGCCTCGCTGGCCTTCGCTCCCTTGGCCGATGCCTACCGCAAGGTCGGACGGACGCGGGAGGCCATCAACCTCTGCCGCGAGGGGCTCGGGCGCTTCCCGCACTACACAACGGCGCGCCTGATCCTCGCCAAGGCGCACCTGGACGATGGCAACCCCGCCGCGGCGCTGGGCGAGCTCGGGGTCATCCTCCAGTCGGGCCCGAAAGACGCCCAGGCGCATCGCCTCGCGGCCGAGATCCACCGCAGGGCGGGACGCTGGGAAGAGGCGCGGCAGCATCTCGAGCGCGTGGTCAAGCTCGACGCGGGCGACCGGGAATCGCGCCTGCTGCTCGAGACGCTGGCCGCGGAAGGGCGCGCGGGGGACGGCTCGCCGCTCCAGCGCGTGCTGGCGGACGACACGTTCGCCACGATGAGCATGGGTGCCCTGTGCCTCGAGCAGGGACTCAGCGACGAAGCGGCGCAGATCTTCCTGCGCCTGACCAGGAAGAACCCGGGCGACGCCCGGGCCCGCGCGGGCCTCGAAGAGGCGCTGCGGGCCAAGACCCAGAAACGGAAGGGACCATAACGTCATGCAGGTGTCCACGGCCGAGTTCAAGAAGGGGCTGAAGATCCAGTTCGACGGGCAGCCGTACACCATCGTCGACTTCCAGCACGTCAAGCCCGGCAAGGGCGGCGCCTTCGTGCGCACCAAGCTCAAGCACATGAGGCAGGGCCGCGTCATCGACAACACCTTCCGGGCCGGCGAGAAGGTGGAGCTGGTCGACTTCGAGGACAAGCACATGCAGTATCTCTACAAGGACGACCGCTACCACTTCATGGACACGGAGACCTACGACCAGATCTCGCTCTCCGCCGAAGAGGTCGGCGACGCGCGCGACTTCC
>DASYVT010000106.1 GCA_035936835.1 Candidatus Methylomirabilota bacterium
TGCACTCGGCGCTGCGCTATGTGGCGCCCGCTGACTTCGAGGCAACGGTGGCGGTCCCGAGGCAGGAACAGCATGCTGTGAACGGCTGTCAACCAGAGGCTGTCACTAGTTTCCGTGTCTCACTTTAGGGGTGCACCCCACAACCTCTCCGTCCGGCACGCGAGCTCGCTGGTAGAGAGCCTCGCGGGCTGCCGTGAGCGCCTGCATGAGCAGCGCGCCCACTTCAGGCTCGAGCCGTCCCCGGAGGACCACCATGCCGTCCTCGTCCTGATGGACGTGAAGGGCTCGGCTCGCATGCCGCAGGGTGGTCTCCCGAGCCTCGGCCCGCCGATCCACCCGGCGCCAGCCGCGTACGATCCGCTCGACGTGCGCGGCCGTGCCCGCGCGCCCCACCGCCAGCAGCCGCGCTTCGGTCTCCGGCGTGGCCACCCGCGTGATGGCGCGCACCTTGGCGTACGACACCTGCCCCCGGGCAAGAGCCTCGGCGAGGAGCGGCAACGTCTCGAGGGCGCGGGCGACCCGGACCCGTTCGCGGGCCGCGCCGAGATCGAGCCCCACCCTCCAACTCAGCCAGGCGGCGCAGGAGCGGAAGCCCGTGTTCCACCCCCCGCGGGCGTCGAACTCTCGGATCATGGAGAGAAGGCGCGCGGTGGCAGCGTCGAGGTGCGCCGACAGCAGGGCGATCTCGTCGCCGAGCCGGTCCAGCTCGGATGAGGAATGGTTCTGCATGGCGAGCCCTCCTTCTCTTGCATCGAACCTACACCCTGATTTTCGGGCTCTCGGAGAGCGTCCGGGAGGGGCGATCCCGGGACGCGAAATGATTTTTGATCGGGTCCCGCCCGATCGCGCACCGGTGGACGCGTGCGCCCCGCTGGGCCGGCACGTGCCGAGAGCTGCTGCCGAGTGATCGACTCACCCGGCCGAGGCTGTCAAGCAGAAAAGCGCGGGACGCTGTGACTACATCGCCGCGCATCCGACTCGCCCTCATCGTCGAGGTCGCGCAGGTCGCCTCGACGCTGCGTCAGATGGGAGGAGTGCCTCTGACTCTGCTAGACTCCCGCCCAGCCTGTGAGGAGGCCTCCTGCATGGACCCGGTCCGTTTCCCCCGCGCCCCGCATCCTCGCGCGCCTGACTCGCAGGCCACCTGCGGGAGGACCCAGTGATAGACCGGCGCAGGTTCCTTGCTGGTAGTGGTGCGGTTCTCCTCGTCGCCCCGTTCGCCGCCGAGGCCCAGCAGGCGGCCAAGATTTCTCGAATAGGCTACCTGGCGAGCAACCTGGCCGCTAGCCCCCACATGAACGAGGCTTTTCGCCAAGGACTGCGTGACCTCGGTTACGTCGAGGGCCGCAATGTCGTGATCGAATACCGAGATGCCGGGGGGAAGTTCGAGCGGCTCCCCGCTCTCGCGGCCGAATTGGTTGCGCTCAAGGTTGATGTCATCGTGGCCTCAGACACGCCCGCCGCCCAGGCCGCTAAGCAAGCGACCAGGACCCTCCCCATTGTTTTCATTGGTGCTGGCGATCCCGTTACGAGTGGGCTCGTCAGCAGCCTTGCGCGGCCGGGCGGCAATGTCACGGGGTTGTCCCTCCTCGCCCCGGAGCTCGTCGGTAAGCGTCTGGAACTGCTCAAGCAGGCCGTTCCAGGGGTCACCCGGGTCGCTGTCCTCTGGCAGCCAGGTGGCAGCGGCGGAGGCACGGAAAAGGACGTGCTGAAGGAAGTAGAAGTCGCGGCACGGGCGCTGGGGGTGCGGCTGCAATTCGTTGAGGCGCGAGGTCCCGCCGATTTCGACAGGGCCTTCTCGGACATGACCAGGGAGCGCGCGGGTGCTCTGACTGTGTTGGGAAGCGCCATGTTCGCCAATGAACGAAGACGCCTCGTGGACCTGGCGGCAAAGAACCGGCTGCCGGGAGTGTACGGATTCCGGGAGTATGTCGATGCCGGGGGCCTTATGGCCTATGGACCGAACGTTGCTGATTTGTTTCAGCGTGCCGCTACCTATGTGGACAAGATTCTCAAGGGCATGAAGCCCGCTGACCTGCCCGTCGAGCAGCCAACGAAGTTCGAGCTGGTCATCAATCTCAAGACCGCCAAGGCCCTCGGCCTGACGATCCCGCCGGCGGTGCTGGGGCGGGCGGATCAGGTCATCAAGTGACTGGACGAATTCGGTGGGAGCCCGTATGTCACCGGGGCGCTCGAGCGCGCAGGCTGCGGACGCGGAAGCCCACGCGCGACCCGAGCGGCGGCGGCGTCTCTACTTGAAGTGCTTGACGACCTTCTTGGCCATGAGGTCGATCTGCTTGGGGTCGTCGGACACCGGTCCCAGCACGAGGTACTGGAGCCCGGCCTTCCGCAGGTCGTCGATCCGCGCGTTGATGCGGTCGATCCCTCCGACCATGTAGCACTCCTTCAGGTGCTCGTAGCTCCGGTGGGTGCCCATGGCGCGAAGGAACGGCGCCTTCGACTGCGCGACGGCCTTGTCGTGGCTCGCGGTGTCCACGAGGTGGGTGAAGTTGCAGTGCCCGAAGGTGAGCTTCTTCGGATCCTTCCCCATGTCCTTCGCGTGCCGCTGGAGCTGCGCCCAATCACGCTTGACCCACTCCTGCTTCCCCGAGCAGCGCGAGAGCCAGTTGCCGGCCTTGACGATGCGGTCCATGACCGTCGTGGCGATGACCGGCACGTCGTGGTCGGTCGCGTCGGGCACGCGCGAGCCGCCCGAGACCCAGATGGGCGGCATCTTCGGCGGCCGGGGCTCGATGGTCACGTCGTTGAACTGGTAGTACTTGCCCAGGAACGACGCGTTCGGCTTCGTCAGCAGCAGCGTCACGGCCTCGATGATCTCGTCGGTCCGCTTCCCGCGCTCCTCGATGCGCGAGCCCGTCACCTCGTACTCGCGCGCGTACCACCCGGGACCGACTCCGAACATATAGCGGTTCTCCGAGAGGTGGCAGAGCGTCGAGATCTCCTTCGCCAGGACCACCGGGTGACGCACCGGCAGCACCAGGATGCCCGTGGCGATCTTGACCTTCTTGGTCAGCGCGGCGGCGAAGGCGAGCGAGTTCAGCGGTTCGAGCCAGGCATTGCCGTAGAGCCCCGGCGCCGACAGGAGGTGGTCGATGACCCAGACGTCGATGCCGTGGTCCTCGCACTTCTCGATGGACTCGCGGATGCGCTTGACGTTCTTCGGGTCGCTCTTGCCGCCGCTCCATGCGTACGTCGGAATCCAGGCGCCGAACTTCAGCTTGGCCATCGCGGACATCCTCCTCGACGGTGTCAGGGGTAGGTACCGGGCACCAATATTACTCGAAGCGCCGGCCTGGGGCGGCCGCGCGTCACGGGGGCGGCAGCGCGCCCGTCCTGTCCACGATCATGCGGTAGTGCTCGGGGCGGCGATGCTTGGCGAAGTTGAACGTGGTGTCCTTGTAGGAGCGAGTCAGATCGAAGTCGCAGCGTGCCACGCAGAGCTCGTCGCCCAGCGTCGTGCACATGGCCACGGTCTCCCCCGAGGGCGCGATGATTTGGCTCTGGCCGATCATGTCGCACCCCTCTTCCCTGCCGCACTTGGCCACGCCCACCACCCACGTCCCGTTCTGATAGGCCCCCGCCCGCATCGAAAGCTGATTGTGGAAGTTCCCGAGGAGATCGTGCTCCGGCGCCGGCGGGTGGTGGACGGGCGTGTTGTAGCCGAGCAGGACCATCTCCACACCCTGGAGCCCCATGACCCGGTACGTCTCGGGCCAGCGCCGATCGTTGCAGATGCACATGCCGATCAGTCCCCCGAAGGCGCGCCAGACTCCCCAGCCGAGATCGCCCACCTCGAAGTAGCGCTTCTCGAGGTGCTGGAAGGCGCGCCACGGCTCGTGTAGGGCGTGGCCGGGGAGGTGGATCTTCCGGTACTTGCCGGCGATGCGCCCGGCCTGGTCCACGAGGATCGAGGTGTTGAAGCGGTGACTTACCCGGCCCTCGGTGACCAACTCGGCGTAGCCGAGATAGAAGCCGATGCCGAGACGACGCGACTCGTCGAAAAGCGGCAGCGTCTCGGGCCCCGGCATCTCCCGCTCGAAGAAGGCGTCGATCTCTGCCTGGTCTGTCATCCACCAGCGCGGGAAAAAGGTCGTCAGCGCCAGCTCCGGAAAGACCACGAGGTCGCAGCCGTGGGCCTTCGCTTGGTGCAGAAGATCGAGCAGCCGCTTGACCACCTGCGGGCGCGCATCCGCAAGCTGAATCGGACCGAGCTGCGCCGCGCCGACCGTGACGATCCTCGACACCGCTAGCTCTTGAGGCTCAGCAGGTTGAAGATCTTGACGGGGCGGCTGATGCCCTTGAACGACACGTCGCCGACCGGCTCGGCGTCGACCAAGGCTTCCACCGCGGTCTGGACCCGCTGGGTGAGCAGGACCTGGCCCGGCTTGGCCTCGGCGCAGAGGCGCGCGGAGAGATTGGTGACGGTCCCGATCGCGCCGTAGTCGACGCGCCCCTCGAAGCCGATGGCCCCGAGCGTCGCGTAGCCGTGGGCGATGCCGATGCCGAAGTCGAGGTCGAAGCCGGTCTTTTTCCAGCCGACCGCCAGCTCCGCCACGCGTTCGCGCATGGCGGCGGCCATCCGCACGGCCCGCTCCGCCGGGTCCGGCACGGGTGTCGGATCATTGAAGAAGATCATCATCCCGTCGCCGGTGAAGCGCTCAAGCGTGCCTTCCCAGTGGAGGATGAGCTTGCCCATCTCTGCGTGGTACTCGCGCAGGACTCCCATGACCTCCTCGGGCTCGGCAGTCTCGGCGAAGGCCGTGAAGCCGCGCAGGTCGAGGAAGACCACGGTGATGTCGCGTCGGTGGCTCTTGAGCGGGTCCTCGGCGCCGCCCGAGACGATTGCCTCGGCCAGCTGCGGAGAGAAGAAGCGCTTGAGCCTGCCCAACCGCTCGAGCTGGGCAACCTGCTCGGCCACGCGGGTCTCGAGCGTGCGGTTGAGCTCGGCCAGCTCGTCCCAGAGCTGCTTGACGCGGAGGAGCGAACGTACGCGGGCCATGAGCTCCGGCTGGTTGATGGGCTTGGTCAGGAAGTCGTCCGCGCCGGCCTCGATGCCCTTGACCCGCTCCTGGGACGGGTCGAGCGCGGTGACCATGACGACGGGCAGCCGTGCCGTCGCCGGATCGGCGCGGAGCGCCTTGCAGACCTCGTAGCCGGACATCTCCGGCATCACCACATCGAGCAGCACCAGATCTGGAGCGTCGGCCGCGACCTTCTCGAGCGCCTCCTTGCCCGAGGCCGCGGTGCTGACGGCGTAGCCGCGGGCCCCGAGGACGTCCGCCAGGAGCTTGACGTTGGCTGGCGTGTCATCCACGACAAGAATGCGCGCGGGGTCCTTCATGGCCTGGCGAGCAGCTCCTGGACGGCCGCGAGGAAGGTTTTTACATTGATGGGCTTGCTCTGGTAACCGTCGAAGCCCGCGGCGAGGATCGTCTGCCTGTCCTGCGTCATCGCTGACGCGGTCACCGCCATGACGCGCATGCCACGGGTCGTCGGGTCCTCGCGCAGGCGCTTGAGCGCCGTGATCCCATCGATGCCAGGCAGCTGTATGTCCATCAGGACCAGCGCCGGCTGCCGGGTGCGCGCGAGCTCGACACCCTCCTCGCCCGATTCCGTCTCGATCGTCTGGTAGCCCTTGAACTGGAGCACGTCGCGCACCAGTCGCCGGTTCTTCTCGTTGTCCTCGATGATCAGGATCAGCTCACCGGCCATGGGCGCGCACCGGGATGGTGAAGGTGAAGGTCGAGCCCTTGCCGAGCTCGCTCTGCACCGACAGCGTGCCGCCGTGGAGCTCGACCAGTCGGCGGGCCAGCGCGAGACCCAGGCCCGTTCCCTCGCGCTTCCTGGCGTAGTCGTCGCCTACCTGGCGGAACTCCTCGAAGATCGTCTCTTGGTCCCCGGCCGCGATGCCGACGCCGGTATCGGCGACCGACACGCCCACGGCCTCGCCGTTCAACGTCGCGCTCACAATGATCTTACCTCCCTCAGGGGTGAACTTGACCGCGTTGGACAGAAGGTTCAGCAGCACCTGCTTCACCTTGCGCTCGTCGGCCACGACCTCGCCGATCGCTGGATCCACGTGGACCTCGAGCCGGATACTGTGGCGCGCGGCGCGCTCCCTGATGAGCGTCAGCGCGTTGTCGAGCGCGGCGGGCAGGTCGAAGGCCTGGGCCTCCAGCTCCATCCGGCCCGCCTCGATCTTCGACAGGTCGAGAATATCGTTGATGAGCGACAGCAGGTGCTTCCCGGAGGACAGGATGTCATTGAGGTACTCTTCCTGCTTCGGATTAACCTCGCCGAACATCCGCTCCAGCAGCACCTCGGAGAAGCCGATCACGGCGTTGAGCGGCGTGCGCAGCTCGTGGGACATGTTGGCGAGGAACTCCGACTTGTGCCGGTTCGCGATCTCGAGCTGCCTGGTCTTGTCATCCAGCTCGGTGAAGAGTCGCACGTTCTCGATGGCGATGACCGCTTGGTCGGCGAAGGTCTTGAGCACGGCGATCTGCTTGTCGGAGAAGGGCTGCGGCTCGGCGCGTGCGACGACGATCGTCCCGACGACGCCGCCTTCGCGAAACATCGGGACGCAGAGCACGCTGCGGTGACCCAGGGCCTGTGTCAGGGGTCGTGCCACGTAGTGCTCGTCCAGGGTGACGTCCGGGATATGCACGACGGCCTGCGTCAGAAGCGCCCGGCCAGCCCCGATAGCCGCGGTGGGGGGCGCCGGGAAGGTCTGGCGCGCGGCCTCGAGCGCCTCCGGGCTGAAGTTGTGATGGGCGACCAGATGGACCAGCCCGTCCCGGAGGAGGTAGACGGCGCCGAACAGGCCGTCGCACAGCTTCACCGAGCTCCGCACGATCGCGTCGAAAACCGGCTGGGTATTCGTCGGCGAGCTCGAGATGACACTGAGGATTTCGCCGGTCGCCGTCTGCTGCTCCAGCGCCTCTCCCAGATCGCTGTTGCGGGCCTCCAGCTCCTTGAACAGGCGCACGTTCTCGATGGCGATGACGGCCTGGTTGGCGAAGGTCTGGAGCAACACGATCTGTTTGTCGGTGAAGGCCCTAGGCTCCAGGCGCCACGTATTGATCACGCCCACGAGGCTGCCTTCACGGAGCACCGGCACCGCCAGGATGCTGCGCGCGCCCTCGAGTCGATACGACGGCACGTCCGCTGGAGAGAAGCGTGGATCATCGAGGACATCCGGCACATGCACGACGGTGTGCTCCAGGGCCGCCAGAGCGACGGGACTCCCCTGCCGTGCCGGGAGCGCACGCACCGTCCTCAGGACCTCCGCCATCTCCGGCGACACATTGGCGTGTGCCGCAGCGGTCAGCGCCTCGCCGTCCCAGAGCCAGAGGACGGAGAAGCTGGCCTCGCACAAGCGGTTAGCGCTGGCCAGGATCGCCTTGAAGACCGGGTCGACCTCGGTCGGTGAGCTGCTGATAACGCTGAGGATCTGGCTCGTCGCGGTCTGCTGCTCGAGCGCTTCGCTGAGCTCGCGCGTGCGAACCTCAACCTTCTGCTCGAGGTCGGCGTAGGACTCGCGCAGCTGGCTGGTCATCTGGTTGAACTGCTCGGCCAGCGCTTCGATCTCGTCGCCCGTCTTCACGTCGAGCCGATAGCCCAGATCTCCCGCGCCGATCCGTCCCGCTCCCTCCGTCAGCGCCTTGATGGGACGCACCATGCGCCGTGCCAGGACGAGGCTCACCAGGACCGACAGCAGGACGCCGAAGAGCGCCAGCGCGACCGAGCGGAAGATGGAGGCGCGGATGGGCGCGAAGGCCTCGAAGAGCGGCTGCTCGATGAGGACGGCCCACCCGAGCGGCGCGATCGGGGCCGAGGCCGAGAGCACCTGGCGCCCCTCGAGGTCCCGCGCGATGCCCGGCATGCCCATCCCCTGCGCCACCGTGCCCAGCGCTGCTTCCACCTGGGGGAGCTTCGAGAGGTCGGTCTTCTTGAGGACCAGGCTGATGTCGGGGTGTGCGATCAGGCGGCCGTGAGAGTCCACCACGTACGCGTGGCCGGCCTTGCCGATCTTGATCTTCGAGACCACGTCCCAGATGAACTTGAGGTTGACCTCCGCCACGGTCACGCCGGGCGGCTTGCCGCTGCCGGCCAGCGCGATGGTCATGTAGGGCTCGGATTCCTTCCGGAAGTAGACGAGGCTGAAGTACGTCCGGCCGGCCTTGGGATCCCGAAACCTGACATCCTGTGAGAGATCGACGCCGCTCCCGACCACGTCCATGGCCAGGCGCGAGACGCGGAGCTGCTCCCGCCCCTCGGGGTCGATGTAGGTGACCTCTGTGATGGGCGGCACCTGGCGGAAGAGGCGGAAGTAGTCGGCGCGGCGCTGCTCCATGGCGGCCGAGGGGGCCACGATGGAGGGCTGGGTCGTCCAGCCGATCTGGCGCTCGACCTCCTTGACGAACTCCTCGATGCGGGAGGCGGCGCCGAGCGCCTTCTCGCGCTGGAGGGTCACCAGCGCCTGCTTGTGCTCCTGGTAGGAGAAGTAGACCTCGAGCGCACCGCTGGCGACGAGCGCCCCGCTGACCAGGACGACGAAGAGGACCGCGTACTTGCGGAAGAGCGAGCCCCGCCAGATCACATCGCGATTATCCCACAGGGCGAGCGTGCAAACTCAAGGCTTGGATGCACCCTCCAGAACCCGGATTCCGCGCCGCTCGAGCGAGCTGCCGGGATTGTCCCGCGCGCCGCTACGGCACGTAGAGCCGCGCGAACTGGTTGTCCACGACTTCGCCCTGGGCGCTCGCGACGAAGTTGGACGTGATGAGGCCGCGGGCACCGGCGAACCATCCCGCCCCTCCCGTGACGACCCACATGACGGCCCCGTGCACCCATCCTTCGACGGGACTCGGGCCCACCGTGCCCCTGCCGACGGTCGAGAACGACACCCGGCCGAGCCGGCCGTAGGTGATGGTCCCTTCTTCCACGAAGCTCCCGTCGGGGAAGCGCTCCACCGTCGACTCCAGGACGGCCTCGTCCCCGCTCGCGGGCTCCACACCCGCCACGATACCGTCCGGTCCGAGGAGAGTCCGGAGCGTCTGGCTCGGCGCCGACGTCCTGGCACGACGGGTCGTGGCCGACCCGCCGCTGAGCCCGGCGCTTCCCTTGAACTCGAGCGCGAACACGATCTCCCGCACGACTCGCCTCCTCTAAAAGACGATGAGGCCGCGACCGAGCTCTCCAGCCGCCAGCTGCCGGAAGGCCTCGTTTGCCTCGTCCAGCTCATACCGATGCGTGATCAGCTCGTCGATCTTGAGCCGCCCGGCCAGGTACAGGCTGACGAGCCGCGGCAGATCTTCCCGCGTGCGCGCTCCGCCGTAGCTGCATCCGCGGATGACCCGCTCGCCCGTGACGAGCGGCCGGACGTCCAGCGGCAGGGTCGCGCCGGTCGCGGGCACGCCGATGATGACACACGTGCCCGCCGGGCCAAGCGCGTCGCACGCCTGGGAGACGGCCCGTGTGTCCCCGACGGCCACGAAAGCGTAGTCGACCCCGCGGCCCGTGATCGCGCGGATCGCGGCCACGGGGTCCTCGCGCGAGGCATCGACGCCGTGTGTCGCCCCGAGCGCGCGCGCGTGCTCGATCCTGGCTGCCTTGACGTCCACCGCGATGATCGGGTGCGCCGCCACCATCGCGCCGCCCTGCACCACGTTGAGCCCGACCCCTCCGGCCCCGAACACGGCCATGCTCGCCCCGGCCGGCACCGCCGCGGTGTTGATGACGGCGCCGACGCCCGTCATCACGGAACAGCCGATCAGCGCCGCGCGGTCGAGCGGCATCCGCTTGTCGATGGCGATGGCGCACGACTCCGCGACGACGGTCCGCGAGGCGTAGGTGGCGACGTGGCCGTAGTGGTAAACGCGCTGGCCGCGGAGCGACATGCGCGTCGTGCCGTCCGGCAGGACGCCGCGGCCGGGCTGCCGCCGCTCGCAGAGATTCGGGCGCCCGATCACGCAGAAGTGACAGCGGCCGCAGGTGGGCGCCCAGGAGAGGATGACGTGGTCGCCGACCTGGAGACCCTGGGTGCCCGGCCCGACGGCCTCGACCACGCCGGCGCCCTCGTCGCCCAGCACGATGGGCACCGGCACTCCCGCCCAGCTGCCGTCAGCGGCGTGCAGACAGCTGTGGCAGACACCGCTCGCGGCCATGCGGACGAGGGCTTCGCCCTCACGCGGGGCCTCGAGGTCGAGCTCTTCCACCTGCAGCGGCTCGCCCTGCCTAAAGAGTACAGATGCGCGCATGGAGACGCCTCCTGCGGATCAGCCCGCGTACCGGATCCGCGGATCGAGGTAGCGGTAGAGGAGATCGACGGCCAGGTTGATGGTCATGAACAGCACCGCGATGAAGAGGATCGTGCTCTGCGTCACCGGGTAGTCCCGCTGGTAGATGGACCAGAGCACCAGCCGCCCGACACCGGGAAGCGTGAAGACCTCCTCGACGACCACCGTGCCGCCGAGCAGGATGCCCGCCTGGAGCCCGACGACCGTCACCACAGGAATGAGCGCGTTCTTCAGCGCGTGCTTGAGCACCACGACGCGCCGGGTCAGCCCCTTGGCCGCGGCGGTCCGCACGTACTCCGAGCGCAGCACGTCGAGCATGCAGGCGCGCGTGGTACGCGCGATGTTGGCGGCGCTGGCCGTGCCCAGGCACACCACGGGCAGCAGCATGATCGTCAGGTTCCGCTTGGGATCCGTGAACAGGTCCACCCACACGATCGGCGGCATCCAGCGAAGATAGAGGGAGAAGAAGAGGATCAGCATGGTCCCCTGCCAGAAAACGGGAACCGAGAGACCCAGCAAGGTCCCGACGCGGGTGACCTGATCGATCGCTCGGTCCCGCCGGATCGCCGACACGATGCCCGCCGGCATGCCGAGCGCCAGCGCGAACCCCACGGACAGGATCGCCAGCTCGAGCGTCACCGGCAGCCGCTCGAGGATGAGGAGGATGACGGGCTTGCCGGTGCGCCACGACGTGCCCAGGTCTCCGTGTGCGAGCCGGCCGACCCACCCGATGTACTGGACGTACCACGGCTGGTCGAGCCCGAAGAAGCTCTTCAGCTGATCGACCATCGCCTGGCTGACGACGGCGTCGGCGCCGATCATCTGCTCGACCACCGTCCCCGGCACCAGGCGGAGCATCAGGAAGACGAGCACGGTCAACCCGGCAAGCGTCAAGCCCATCGAGTACAGGCGCACCGCGAGATAGCCGCTCATGTCGTGTGCAACGCTCCCGGCCGGGCCGCCTCAGGCCTTGTCGAGCCAGACCCCTTCGAAGCCGTACAGCAAGGTCGTCGGGTGCTGCTTGAAGCCCTTGACGGACGCCTGGGTGAAGTCGATCGTCTCAGCCGAAAAGAGCCAGAGGTGCGGCACGTTTTCTAGGATGAGGATCTGGACGCGGTCGTAGATCTCCTTCCGCTTCTTCTGGTCCATGGTCCGGCGCCCATCCTCCATCAGGGCGTCGAGCTCCGGCACGCTCCAGCTGTTCCAGTTCTGGCCCTTCGTCGAGTGGAGCGCGCGGAAGAAGGCGGTGTCCGGGTCGGCGTAGCCCGGCGTGGTGTTCATCGTCATGTCGAAGTCCTTGGCGAGCCACCGCTTGATCCACACGGCGTATTCGACGTTCTCGATCTCGGCGGTGATCCCGATGCGCTTCAGCTGGGCGGCGACGACCGGGGCGCCCGAGACCATCGTGGGGAAGGTCGGGATAACGCCGAGCTTCACCGTGAACCCGGAGGCGAAGCCCGCGTCGGCCATCAGCTTCTTGGCCTTGTCCACGTCGGGCTTGTAGTAGCGCATCCACTGGTCCTCGGGCAGCTGCCACTGCTTCATGGGCGCCGTCGCCGGCGCGGTCAGCCGGCCGAAGCCGGCGGCCGCGATCCGCATGACCTGGCTGCGGTCTACGGTCCAGCTGATCGCCTGTCGCACACGGACGTCCTTGAGCGGCCCGCGGCTCGCGTTGATGTTCAGGAAGTCGTAGCCGAGCCGCGAGCTGCGATACCCGGTCAGCGTCTTCTCCTCCTTGAGGAGGTTGAAGTTCTTGTTGTCCTCGATGAAGGCGTGGTGGATCTGTCCCGTGCGGAGGGCGGCGACGATGTTGGCCTCGTCCGGGATGATGCGCAGGGTCAGCTGGTCCACGTAGGGCAGGCCTTTGCGGAAGTAGCTGGGGTTCTTCTTGAGGACCATCTGCTGCTCCACCTTCCAGTCCTCGAGCATGAAGGGCCCCGTGCCCAGCGCGTCCTTGTTGAGGTCGCCGTACTTCTTGATGCCGGCTTCGCTGATGATGAAGCCCCAGAATCCGCCCAGCGCCGCCAGGAGGCCGGCGAACGGCTCCTTGGTGACGAACTTGACCGCGTAGCGGCCGGCCGGCTCGACCTTGTCCACGGCGACGAAGTCGGACTTGCCCGGCGACTTCTCGAACAGCCGGTCGAACGTGAACTTCACGTCCGCGGACGTCATCTCCTGGCCGTCGTGAAACTTCACGCCCTGCCGGAGCTTGAAGGTCCACGTCAGGCTGTCGGGGCTGATCTGCCACGATTCCGCCAGCTCGGCGACGGGGTTCATCTCGCCGTCGAAACGGACCAGCTGGTTGTACATCATCGGCGACCGCCGGCTCCGCGAGAACGCCGGGACCAGCTGCGGATCGAGGCCCGTCGCCTCGGTGGTCTGAGCCGAGATGAAGCTGCCGCCCGGCTTGGGCGCCTGCGCCCATGCCCGCGTGCCCACGGACAGGGCGCCGAGGGTCGCGCCTCCGATCTTCAGGACATCCCGTCGGCTCAGGCGAGTGGGGTCGGTGTGCTCGCGGTCGGTCGTCATCGTCATCCCTCCTGTGGGTCGTCGCTACTGCGAGTTGGGGTCAAGCACGTCACGCAAGCCGTCTCCGAGTAGGTTGAAGGCAAGGACCGTGACCATGATGGCGATGCCCGGGAACACGGAGATCCACGGCGCGGTCTCGAGATACGTTCGCCCTTCGTTGAGCATGTTGCCCCACGACGGCGTCGGCGGCTGCGCCGACAGGCCGAGGTAGCTCAGCGAAGCCTCGATCAGCACGGCCTGCGAAAAGGCGACCGTGCCCTGGACCACAAAGGGCGACAGCACGTTGGGCAGGACGTGCTTGAGCGCCACGGCCGCGTGGGTGGCGCCGAGCGCGCGCACCGCCTCGACGTAGTCCTTCTCGCGCTCGGCCAGAACGGGGGCGCGCATGATCCGCACGAAGAGCGGCGTGTAGACGATGATGATGGCGAGCACGGCGCTGTTCACTCCGGGCCCGCGCATGGCGGCGATGCCGACTGCTAACAGCAGGCCCGGGATGCTGAAGAACACGTCCATCACGCGGTTGATCGCGTTGTCCCACGCGCCGCCGGCATACCCGGCCGTGAGCCCGAGCGTCCCGCCCAGGAGCATCGACGCTCCGATGGAGACGCCGGCGACGTAGAGCGAGATGCGCGATCCGAAAATGATCCGGCTCAGGATGTCGCGGCCGAAGCGGTCGGTGCCGAACCACGCCTTGGGCCCGGGCGCAGCTTCGATGAGCTCGAAGTTCGGCTCGTCGGGGACGTGCGGCGCGATCACCGGAGCAAAGACCGCGACGCCGACGACCAGGAGCGCGACGACCACGCCGGCGACGACCACGCCGCTGCGGGCCACGCGGCGCACCCGGCGACCCCACCGGAGGCCCTGCGCCCAATCCGCCCGCGCCGCGATCGCGTCGCTCACGGTCGTTGAGCGCCTACCAGGCAGGCCTGAACTTCCAGAAACCGCTAGCCCCCACGCGCATGGGGCCAAATCTAGCACGGGAGAGAACAGCGGCGCAGCCTTGGTTCAACAGCCCCGCAGATGCGAGGTCGACTAGCTCATCGACATGAGGAGCTTGACACACTCATCGGCCGCCTTGGCATCAGGCTCCGGCCCAACGGGCATCGTCGCAACAATCGAGGCCACGCAGGCCCAGGCGACAGCCGCTAGGCGAGCCTCGGGGCGACCAGTCGGATCAGCCAGAGCAGGGCGATCGCCCCGATGAACGCCGTGACCAGGCTCATGAAGACACCACCGCCGGCAACGCCCAGAAACGTGGAAAAGATCCAGCCCCCCAGGAAGGCACCGATGACTCCGACGACGATATCGCCGAGCACGCCGTAGCCATGGCCGCTGACGACCCGTCCCGCCAGCGCTCCTGCGATCAGCCCGATCACGATGAACAGCACAAGGTTCATGGTGTTCTCCTTTGTGTCTTCGACGTTGTCACACCTTCTGGATCAGGGCCTGGAGGTCCTCGGCGTGTTCCTCCTCGACGGCCAGGATCTCTTCGAGCATCCGGCGCGTCGTGGGATCGTTCTCGCCAAGGTACCGTATGATTTCGCCGTAGGATTCGATGGCGATCCGCTCCGCCACGAGATCTTCGCGGATCATATCCACAAGATCGGTGCCTTCGACGTACTCGCTATGGCTCCGCGTTGCCAACCCCTCCGGGTTGAAATCCGGCTCGCCGCCAAGCTGGGTGATCCGATGAGCGATGCGGTCCGCGTGCTCCTGCTCCTCCGTTGCGTGCTCCAGAAACTCCGCCGCGACGGCCTGCGCATGGATGCCGGTCGCCATGAAATAGTGCCGGCGGTACCGCAGCACACAGACCAGCTCCGACGCCAGTGAAGTATTCAGCAGGGCCAGCACGGTCGTGCGGTCTGCCTGATAGCCGTCCGTGACAGCGCCACGCTCCATGTGGACGCGGGCCCGCCGCCGAAGCTCTTTCACGTCCATCAGAAATACGCCCGTCTTCTGTGCAGTTCCCTTGGTCATTCCCGGCTCCCTTTCCTGGTCGCTCCGACCTGATGACAACTGGGGGAGGCCGGAACAGGCCCGGCCTCCCTCTCGTGAGCTGACAGCTGCCTTGGGGCGACTACCGCCCCTCGGTGCTTACCTTCACACCGAGCTTCGCGCCCGTGTCACCGTCCATCGTGCCGGTCGTCGGCAGATTTTCAGACTTCTGATACGCCTTCAGCGCAGCCGCCGTCCTCGGACCCATGACGCCGTCGGTCCCGCCCGGATCAAACCCTTTGTCCTTCAGGGCCTGCTGCATCGCTATGACCTGCGCGTACGACCACGCCGGCCTCATGCGCGCTCTGTCACGCTTGATGGCGTCGTAGGTCAGCTCATTCTTCACCATGCGGACGCCCGGCACGCCACGGGCAAGCTCCGAAGCGCGGGCGCTGGCCCCAATGCTCGACACGGCACCCATGAGGATGACCGCCCCGCCGTCGGTGCGCACATCGACTTTCTTGAGCTGAGCATCCTTCGACAGGCGGCCTTCCACCTGGCGCGTGATGTCCGTGTCGGAGATGTCGATCACCTTTCGATCCGCGGGCGG
The DNA here is from genome assembly GCA_035936835.1 of Candidatus Methylomirabilota bacterium. NCBI lineage: Bacteria > Methylomirabilota (SeqCode) > Candidatus Methylomirabilota bacterium. The sequence continues at coordinate 15,397 of DASYVT010000106.1, forward strand.
CACCACCTGCAGATCGTTTCTCACGCTCTTCACGCCCTCGACCGCCTGCGTGACCGAGGCGGCCGCGGCTTTTGCGTCATCCGAATCCACCTTGCCGCGCAGCGACACCGCGCCATTGACCGTCTCGACGCTCACCTGTCCACCCTTGACCCGGTCATCGCCGAATAGCGCAATCTTGGTCTTTGCCGTCAACCACGAGTCGCTCATCCCGGTCTTGGCGTCCCGCGCCACACCCTTGGCCTTCTGCTCCACCTTGTCGGTGGTGCTTTCCGCCATCACGGACGCCGGTGCGGCTACGATCGCTACTGACGCGAATACCAAGGCACCGAAGATTCTCGAACCATGCATTGTCCTTACCCTCCCTCTATGTGATCGGTGATGGATCTTCTCAAATTCCTACCCGAGCCTGAAGTACCCCAAGGCCGCGAGCACCACGACCACGACGCCGATGATGTAGAAGATGTTGGGCATGCGCTTCCCCCTTTCCGCTTGCTATCACTCTAGTCGTCAGGGACTCGCTCGCCAATTGGACCTAGGGCCAATACGCATTCGTCGGATGACACTGCTAGCGTTATCCCTCCAGCGCGAGCGCAGTGTGAATCCCGTTGTCGACGCGTGACCCGAACACGCATCGCGCGCAAGGCACCTCGCCCGCACAGACAGGACAGCCATCGAGGCGAGCACATGTCGAGCCGCAGCGGGGACAGCCGAGCGGGCGTGCGACGGGCAGGCGGTCCGGAGCTGGATCGGTGAATCTGATCGCCTCCTCCGGGTGGTCGATCGGCACGACGCTGCCTCGTCGCTAGAACACGAACCTCTGAATCAGGACTCCGATAACGACCGTCGTCGCAATCACCATCCAATCGCTCATGACGAGATCCTCCCAATCGTTGTCTGACAGCCACGCTAACGCCTCCGAAGAAGCGCCGCCTATTGGACCTTGGTCCAATGACGTCCGGAGAGCCAACAGGCGGGACATAGGGTAAAATGCCCACCAGAGAGACATGTGCGTCAACGAGCGGCTGCGCTTCGAAGCCCTCCTGTCGGAGCTGTCCGCCGTGTTCAGCGGCTTGCCGGCAGTGATATTAGGAGAAACAAGCTGTGAATGGTGAGTCGGGGGCGAAGTACAGAGGGTTGTTGGAAGCAGCTCCGGATGCGATGGTGGTGGTGAACCAGGGCGGAGAGATCGTGCTGCTGAATCTTCAGGCGGAGAAACGGTTCGGATATCACCGTGATGAACTCGTAGGGCAGCCGGTAGAGAACATCATTCCGGAAGGCTTCGCCGAACGGCTGATCGCTGACGGTCTTCGATCC
>DASYVT010000107.1 GCA_035936835.1 Candidatus Methylomirabilota bacterium
CGGACTCGAGATGCCGGCAGGCGCCGTCGAGCTGCCCGTGGCGGTGCCTGCCGGGCTCGCCCACGTCTACACGGAGTGCGCGCGCATCTGGAACCCGATCCACACCGACGTCGCCGTCGCCCGCGCCGCCGGGCTCCCGGACATCATCCTGCACGGCACCGCCACCCTCGCCCTCGCCGTCTCGCGAGTCCTCGCCTACGCGGACGCCGACCCCCGCGCGGTGCGAGGAGTGAGCGCGCGCTTCACCGGCATGGTGCCCCTGCCCGGGCACTTCACCCTGCGCATGGCCGAAGCTGGGGAGGGCAAGGGCTTTGTCTTCGATGCGAGAGGCCAGGACGGCGCGCTCGTGCTGAGCGGTGGAGCGCTGCGCCTCACGTAGCACGCCAGACTCTCGGGCCGGTGATTCGTGAACGAGCGGGCCGCGCCGGCGTTATCGTTCCGCGCCGCGGCGCAACGGAGCCTTCAGCACCACCGAGCGATCAGACGACGTCCACGTGATCGTGCCCCCGCCGGCCGGGGACAATACGACAGTCGATTTGTTGGGCAGCACCGCCTGGATCGAGTCGCCGGCGATCTTCGGCTCGTAGACGCCGCCGGGGCTCCCGCTCGAGCGATACAGGAGGCGGACACCGCGCGGATCGGCCACGGGCGCGACGAGCACAAGCGAATCCCCGAGAAGCGCCCAGCGCAGACCAATCAGCGAGACGAGCGCCGCCGGGAGGGTCGACGGGTCCACGGCGAGGCTCGGCGCTTCCTCCCCGGGTCGCATCAGCAGCTCACGCACGACCTGCCAGTCATCGCCGGGCGTGGGACAGCTGAACCGGCCGGCGGGCAGCGTCGCCGCCGCGAGAAATTCCGCGAGACACAGACCGTAGCGGAGCGCGAAGCGGCCGCTCGCGCCGCCGCCGTGCCCGGTGATCTCGCTGGTCTCGTCGATCATCAGATAGGGGAGCTCGCGGCGCGCGAGGATCGGCTGCGCCCGCTCGCCGCGAGCGTTGTCCCCGAAGAGCGCATCGTTCTTCGGGAACACGAGCGCGAGCCGTCCGACCCGCGCGTGCTGGAGGATCTGCTCGACGGTGGTCGCGTCGAACCGGCCGTCCGCGCCGCGCGGGCGCACGCCCGGCGCGAGCGCGATCGCGGCGAAGACGCCCGGCGACGTGTCAATCGCTTCAAGCGTGACGTAGCCGCCGAACGACTGACCGGCCAGCACCACCTTGCGATAGCCAAACTTCCGCTGAGCCGCGGCCTCCTGCTGCGTCCGCTCGACGCTCCGGTTGAGTGGGCCTCCCGGCATCGTCTCCGCGAGGTGGTGACGCTTCAGCATGATGACGTCCCAGCCACGCGCCTGAAGCAGCCGGAAGGCCGGCGGCGCCGGCGCCCGCCACGACGGATTCGTGCCCGAGATTCCGTGGTTCCAGATGATGATGCCGTTCGCCCGGTCGGGGCCGGCCATCTCGAGGTCACAGAACGCCCGCTCGATCCAGTAGAACCGGTTGCCGGGCTCCTGGCTGCACCCAAGCTCCGCATACGTGGGCTGCGCGGCGGCAGGAGCGCCGAGCAGCAGGAACAACGCAGCAAGCGAGGGAAGCCAAGCTGATCGATGGGCTCGAATACCGCTCGCCTCAGGCATCTCAGGCTCTCCCGTTGAGGCGTTGCTGGCTCTCGCAGCAGTCGGGGTCAGGTCTTGCAATCCGACATCAGGTCCTGGCAGATGATCGCCCGCCGCAGCGAAGTCCGGCGGGCAATGTATGAATGCAAGACCTGACCCCGATTTACTTTCCCCTAAACCGGAGCTCGTTGAGCGTGAAGACGTAGTCCTTCGCGCCCTCCGGCTTGTGGCACTCGAAGCAGGGTTTGGTGTCCACATTCTGCCGCTGGCCGTCGGAGGCGAACCGCGCGTACTCCCACTCGCCGTTCCGGAGGCTGTCCGGGTATTCGGCGCCCCAGCCCGCGTCCTTCTCCATGACGAAGACCCCCACCAAGTTGCCCTTGACGAGCCGGCCGTCGGGCCCTCTCAGCAGCGCGCCCTTGTCGTCCACCTTGGCCTGGTAGACCTCCATGCTCAGCACGCTCCCGCTGGGCAACGGCCGGCCTGACCCTCCCGGACCGCCGCGGCATTGGCGTAGACCTCGCGCACCGTTTTGTTGTCGGAACGATCCACCTTAGCGTAGAGGCGTCCCTCCGTGTAGCCGGCGGGGAAGGCGACCTTCTCGGGGCCGGCGAAGCTCACGGCCGCGCCGAGCAGCAAGGCAGCAGAAAGACAGGCGAACCATCGTCGGTGCAAGTGGCGGCCCCGCGCCCGGGCCCGCATCCTACCGGATTCCGCGAGACTCATCAGGCGTGAAGGTCGGTACGGGCGGCCCACCTTCGGTGGGCTTGAACACGAGCCGGACGCGCTGGCCGATCCGGATGGCGTCGAGATCGCAGTCGACGAGGTTGGTCATCATCGTCACGCCCTCGTCGAGCGTCACGTACGCGATGGCGTAGGGCACCTCCGCCCGTCGCATCACGCTGTAGGAGTAGATCGTGCCGCCGCCGGACGCCGGCTGCCACTCCGTCTCGCCGCTCCCGCAGAACGGGCAGTGCGCGCGAGGGTAATAGTGCACCTCCCCGCACGACCGGCAACGCTTGAGCAGCAGCCGTCCCTCGCCCGCCGCCTCCCAGAAGGGCTTCGTCTCGGGATTCGGCAGCGGGGCCGGAAACTTCCGCTCGGCGGAGGCCACCGCCTACTCCCTCTCCATGATCAGCGTGGCGCTGACGTGTCGCGTGCCGAGCGAGCCGCCGGTGCCGTGCGCCAGCGCGAGGCCACAATTCTTCACCTGGACCTTCGGGTGCGCCTCGCCGCGAAGCTGTCGCACGGCTTCGATCACCTTCGTCATGCCCCCGCGATTGGCCGGGTGGTTGTTGCAGAGACCGCCGCCGTCGGTGTTGAACGGCAGCTTGCCCGTGCCCGAAATGAGGTTGCCGTCGGCCACGAACTTGCCGCCCTGCCCTTTGGCGCAGAAGCCGAGATCCTCGAGCGTCATGAGCACGGTGATGGTGAAGCTGTCGTAGATCGACACGTACTTGATGTCGGCGGGGGTGACCGCGGCCTCGCCGAAGGCGGCCGGCCCCGACCACACCGCGCCCGAGTACGTGAGATCGACCTTGCCGCCCATCTGGTGCTTCGGCGCCTCGCCCGCGCCCCGGACCTTGACGCGCGGCCGCGACAGCCGCTTGGCCACGTCGAGGCTCACGACCACGAGCGCGCCGCCGCCGTCGGTGATCACACAGCAATCGAGACGATGCAGCGGATCGGCGATCATGGGCGAGGCCACGACCTCCTCGACGGTCACGACGTCGCGCAGCAACGCATGCGGGTTGTGCTGGGCGTGGTGAGACGCCGCCACCTTGATCCAGGCGAGCTGCTGGCTCGTCGTCCCGTACTCGTACATGTGGCGCATGGCGCACATGGCGTACATGTTCACAACCGTGGGGCCGAAGGGGTACTCGAACTGGACGTCGGGTGCGGCGGCGCCGTAGTTGCGCGGCGCGGTGCCCGTCGCCATGCCCTCGGCGCGGGGCCGGCCGGCCAGCGTGATCAGCGCCACACTGCATTTCCCCGCCGCGATCGCCTCGGCGGCGTGCCCGACGTGGAGCACGTAGGACGAGCCGCCGGTCTCGGTGGCGTCGACGTGCCGCACCTTGAGCCCCATGTAGTCCACCAGGGAGAGCGGGCCGAGACCGGGCGCGTCGCCGGCGCAGAAATATCCGTCGACGTCCCGCTTGCTGAGCCCGGCATCCTCCAGCGCGCCCTTCGCGACTTCTGCGTGGAGCTGCGCCAGCGACTTGTCGTCGGCCTTGCGCGTGGGATGCTCGTAGATTCCGGCGATGTACGCCTTACCGCTGATAGTCATCGCGGGCAGAACCTACTTCGCCCAGGGGGCGCTTGTCAAACGACGGCGGAGGCGGGCTCCGCCGCCGAGGCCCGACGCGGGCTTCGTTCTAGGCGTCGACGCCGTGGGGCGGACGACCCGGAGAGGCGTCGCGCGCGACCGGCCCGACCGGTGCTCCGGCCAGCAGCTCGCGCAGCTCCTCGTCGGTGTGGCGCGCAGTGAAGTCGCGGAAGGTCTGCCCGTCGCGCCGCTCGGCGAGATACGCGTTGAGCAGCCGCTCGATCGCGGCGGGAACCTCGGTCGCGGCGGCGCGATAGCCGATGGGCCGCGCGGTGCGCTGGTGCTTCCCCAGGCTGCCGCCGACGCAGAAGTAATAGGCGTCGACCATCGTCCCCTCGACCTTCGTCTTCTTGCCCTCGATCCCGATGTCCGCGATCCAGTGCTGGCCGCAGCTATTCGGGCAGCCGGTGACGTTGATCTTGAGGTGCTGGTCGAAGCCCGGCATCCGCGTCTCCATCTCCTCCACGAGCCACCGCGCAAACCCCTTGGTCTCGGTGAGCGCGAGCTTGCAGAACTCCGTCCCCGTGCACGCGACGGTGCCGCGCCAGAAGGGCGAGGCCTCGACCTTGAATCCCGCCGCGGCGAGCTCGCGGGCCAGCTCGGCGGCGCGCTCCTGACGCACGTTGAGGATCACGAGGTTCTGCATCGTGGTCGTGCGCAGCTCGCCGCTGCCGTAGCGGTCGGCGAGGTCGGCGACGGCGCGCATCTGGTCGACGGTCAGGCGGCCGCGCAGCACCGAGATCCCCGCGTAGACGTAGCCCGCCTGCTTCTGCGGATGAATGCCGACGTGGTCCCGGTACACGTCGTCCGGCGGCTCGGCGAACACGCCGGGATCGAGCGAGAAGCCGATGCGCCGCTCGAGCTCGGACTTGAAACGCTCGGCAGTCCAGCCGTGCTGGAGGAAGAGGAACTTCAGCCGCGCTTTCTCGCGGTCGTGGCGAAGCACGTCGCTCCCGAGAAAGATCTCGGTGATCCCGCGGACAACGGGCAGCACCTGCGCCGCATGGATGAACGCGTCGAGGGGCACGGCGAGGTGCGGCTGGGTCGAGAGCCCGCCGGCCACGCGGACGGCGAATCCCACTTCGCCGGTCGCCGGGTGGCGCACGGGCGTCAGCCCGACGTCGTTGATTTCGGGATACGAGCACCAGGCCTTGCAGCCCGTGATCGTGATCTTGTACTTGCGGGGCGCGTTGTAGAAGTCGGGGTTGCCATTGAGCATCCGGTTGACGGCCTGGACCAGCGGCCCGGCGTCGATCATCTCGTCAGCGTCCACGCCCGCCAGCGGGCAGCCCGTGATGTTGCGGGTGACGTCACCGCAGGTGCCCATCGTGGTGAGCCCCACCCGCCAGAGGCTCTCGAGCAGGTCAGGCATCACCTCGACCGGCATCCAGTGGAGCTGGATGTTCTCGCGCACGGTGATGTCAGCCACGCCGCGGGCGCTGCGCTCGGCGAAGCCGGCGATCACGCGAAGCTGGTGCGAGAAGAGCTGGCCGTTCGGGATGCGGATCCGGACCATGAAGTAGGGCACGGCCTTGCCCTCGCCCCCTTTGCCGCCGACCGCCCCGATGCCGTCGCCCTGCGTGTAGACGCCCCACCAGCGGAAGTACGTGTTGAGCCACGCGGCCGGTATCGATTGATAGCCCTCGCGCGCGAAGCGGCGGATCTCCTCGAGGTGCTCCCAGGGATTGATCTCGCGCTTGAGACGCTCCGCCCGCTGGGCCTTCGTCTCCTTTGGGGCCGCGGGCGCTGGCGGCGTCACAGGCAAAGCGGGCGGCGCCTCGGCAGGCACCGCGGCCGGCGCGGCGGCGACGTCCGTCCCTCGCACCCAGTTGCGGAGGATCTCCGCGACCTCGGGACGGGCGAATTCCGTGGGGACGAGCTCGCCGCGGCCGAGCAGCTCGCGTACCACCGCGCCGCTCAGCCCCATGCGGTCCTGCGGTCCGTGGGGGCAGGTCTTGGGCGAGGTCAGGGCCTCGCAGCGCCGGCAGTAGAAGGTCTCATCGAAGAAGAGCGGCGTGATGCCCAACTCGTCCGGCGCGAAGGCGCGGAAGGCCTCGTCGACGCCGATCGGCGTGAAGTCATGCTCGACGGCAGCGTACTCGCGTCCGACGATGAAATGCGTGCATCCGTAGTTCTTCCGGACGAGGGCGTGGAAGACGGTCTCGCGGGCGCCGGCATAGCGCATCGCGCCCGGGAAGACGGCGAGAACGACGCGGTCCCGCGGGTAGTACTGCTCCACCAGGACTTGAGAGCAGCGGACGCGCACCTGCGACGGCAGCTCGTCGAGCTTGGTCTGGCCCACGAGCGGGTGGATGAAGAGGCCGTCGAGGGGCTCCAGCGCGCACTTCTGGATGTATTCATGCGCGCGGTGCATCGGCTGCTGGCTCTGGAAGCCGATCACGGTCCGCCAGTCCAGCTCGCGGAAGCGCGCGCGGGCGTCCGCGGGATCCAAGCGGTACGGCTCGAAGCCTCGAAGAGGCGGCCGCGCGAGCAGATCAACCTTGCCCGCGAGGAGCACATCGCCGCGGTTCAGCTGGTAGGCGGCGCCGGGATGTCGCGCGTCGTCGGTGCCGTAGACGAGGCGCGCTTCCTCGCGGCCGTCGTAGGGAAAGCGCTCCTCGAGGCGGAGGATCGCGATCGGTTCTTCCCACGGCGTGACGAGCGCGACGTCCTCACCCTCGCGCAGGGCGTCGGCCGCGGCCTTGCGAACGGCGAGCGTGATGGGCACCGTCCACGGCAGCCCGTTCGCCAGACGCATGTCGCGGAGAACGCCGCGATAGTCGGCCTCGCCCATGAAGCCTTCGAGCGGACTGTAGGCGCCGACAGCGAGCAGCTCGACGTCGGACATTGTACGGGCGTTGAGCGCGATCCGCGTGAGCGTCCGGGTGCGGTCACGCGCATCCGTCAGCGCGGCGTCACGCAGGACCCGGTCGACCAACCGGCCACCGTGAGCGGGAACCTCGACTAAGCCGTCCTTAATGGCGGGCATAGGGTGGTAACTTACAATTATCGATCGGCAAAGTCAAGAAACTATTTTTACATACGGCTAATGTATTTACAGCACAACCGCCTGCCTCCCGTTCCAAGGCAGACGCCGTCCTGTGCACTCGCTCACCTCGCGGGCATAACTCCCGGCGAGTGCCTTCCGGATACGGGCAGCGTTTCAGCACCCGCCACTCCTGGTTTATGCAAGTGCCCGATTCTACAGTCCTCCCAGGCTGGCATAGCTCCTGCCTGACAGACAGCAAGATTGAGTCGTCGGAGCGGCAACGGGCTGGAATACGAACGGAGGGAACGGGCTATGGAACTGGAAACGGTGATGGGTTATCTGGTGGCGCTCGCTCTTCCCCTGTGGCTCCTGGTGGAGCAGGTCATGCACTGGGAGTGGTCATCGAAGCAGCCCGCGAAGCGGTTCGAATTGGGAAAGCTCTCCGGCAAGCCCGCGTAGCGCGGACAGACATCGACGCCACAAGGCGACCGCGAGGATCCAGCTAGGGCGTAATCCGGTAGACGCGGCGGACGTTGTCCCAGAGCATCTTTCGTTTGACGCCCTCGTCGATGCCGCGGAACTGCTCGTCTATGGCTTTCTGCGAGAACGGCCACGTGCCGTCGCGGTGCGGGTAGTCCGAGCCCCACATCACGTTGTCGGGCGCGATCTCGGCCATGGCCCGCACGCCGTGGAAATCCTTCTGAAAGGTGGCGTAGATCTGCCGCTTGAAGTACGCGCTGGGCGGCAGCGACAGCTTGAGGTCGTCGGCCAGGCGCTCCTCGTACGTGTCGTCCATGCGCTCGAGGAGATAGGGCAGCCACCCAATGCCGCTCTCGCCCAGGACGAGGCGGAGGCGCGGGTGACGCTCGCACACGCCCGAGAGGATCACGGACGCCAGGATCTCGTCCATCTGGCCGGGCGCGACCACGACCCATGCGCCCGTGCAGGCCGGGTTCTTGATGCCCTGGATCTCGTAGCCCACGGTGGCGCCGCCGCCCTCGAAGACGTGGAAGGAGATGACGAGGTCGGCCTCTTCGGCGGCCGTCCACATCGGCTCCCACATCTCGTGCCACACGGGGAACTTGCATCCCCACGGCACGAAGACCGCGCCGCGAAGGCCGAGCTCGGCGCAGCGCCGCGCCTCGGCGGCCGCGGCTTGGGCATCGTGGTTCGGCAGGCAGCCGAGCCCGAAGTAGCGCCCGGGGGCCGAGCGGCCGAACTCCGCGATCCAGTCGTTGTATGCGCGGTACACCGCCGTGAGCAGCTCGGGGTCGCTGATCCCCACGCCGAAGAGGCGCCGGGAGATGCCGATGATGCCGTAGATGATCTCGGCCTCGACGCCGTCGCGCTCCTGGTCCTGGCGCCGCGCCACCGTGTCCGAGGGGCGCGTGTGGCCGGACGTGAAGCCGTTGTCCGCGAGAATCTTGCCGCGCTTCCCCCCGGTCAACCCGGGGCCGTAGTAGCCGTAGCGCCCGAGCTCGTCGCCGCCGGTCATCCAGTACTTGGCGCCGTCGCGGTCGACCACTCGCGGCGCCCGCTCACGAAATTGCGCCGGCACGCGAGAGATGAAGGTGTCCGGAGGCAGGAAGGTCAGGTCCATGTGGCTGTCGGCCGATATTGCCTTGCCGGTCATGATCAGGACCTCCCGTCGGGCCCCGCCGGGCCGGACGCGCTACGGATGATTCGACGTGGTTCACTGTCCTCGGTCGAGAGGGCGAAATCTTAGCACGTGCGGGAGGGCTACTTCTTCGCGCTACTCTTCGCGGTCCGCGGGCACGCGCACCCACTTCTTCTTCGTGTCACGGTAGAACCACACCCCACCCGCGTCGTCGAGGGCATAGATCAGGTTCGCCTGCTGGGGGGCCATCGCCACGGCGATCTGGACGAACTGCGTCTTCGCTTGCGGGTCCATCTCATTCCTCCGTGAGCATGAAAGGTCTAGCGGGTCACGCCCTGCCTGGCCCGGCTGAGCCAGACGAGACCCAGGTCCTTCTCCGTCCAGCCGTGGGATCGCAGATGAGCGACCCACGCCTTGACCTGGACCGCTGAAATGATCTGCTCCGCCGGATCGACCTCGACCCGGTCGGGACACCGCTTGTCGATGACCGGTACTGCAGGTAGAGACGCAGGCACTGCGGCCATGTGAGCTCCCTTTGTCGACGGCAGCGCGCTCGAGCGGAAACAGGAGGTGCAGCTCGGTCGCGCGGACAGTACGTCCGGGGAACCGCTAGCGAGGTCCTGGGTGGGTGGCGGGGCGCTAAGGCCCGCCAGCCTCTTCCACGAAGAGATTTCTAGTATACAGGAAACCCAGCCGGCGGGGCCCAACCATGGGCTTCAGCCTGCGCGTCATCGGCCGTATAATCCGGAGCGACGACGTCACCGAGGGATCACAACCACAACCGGCGGTAGGACAGGAGCTTACGATGCGCACGTACTACGACATCCAGCTGGACGACCGCACCATCGAGAAGCGAGAGCTCGAGGGCGAGGCCGTAGTCAAGGCCGGCCGCTATCTCATCGCCAAGACCCTCCTCGGCCTCGGCGCGGCCACTGTGGATCCGCTGTCACCGCAAAACCCGCTCATCTTCTCGGCCGGCCCCTTCGCCGGCACGAGCTTCTCCAACGCCAACCGCACGAGCGTCGGCTGCAAGAGCCCGCTGACCGGCGGCGTCAAGGAGGCCAACGGCGGCGGCACGTTCAGTTACGGCCTCGGCCAACTGAAGATCGCCGGGTTTACGCTCCTCGGCGCGTCGCAGAGCTGGGTGGTCATCCACTTCAGGAAGGACGGCAGCATCGGGTTCGACGACGCCGCGCCGTACCTGGGCAAGGGCAACTTCGAAGCGAACGACATGCTCCACGCCAAGTACGGCAAGAAGGTCACGATCGCGCTCTGCGGCCCCGTCGGCGAGTACCAGGGCCTGCTGGGCGGCATCGCCTTCAGCGACAAGGACGGCCGTCCGGCGCGGCTGGCGGCGCGCGGCGGTGTCGGCGCGGTGATGGGATCGAAGAAGGTCAAGGCCATCGTGGTGGACCTCGACAAGATCCCGCCCTTCCACGAGCCCAAGAAGGTCAATGCCAGCATCAAGGAATACGCCAAGATGCTGCTGGCCGACGGCATCGTCCAGAACTTCTACGCCAAGGTCGGCACCATGGGCATGGCCGACGTCCAGAACCAGATGGGCGGCCTGCCGGTGCGCAACTTCAGCGCGGGGCGGCTGGCCGACGTCTCCGCCGGCGAGAAGTTCAAGATGGGCGGCGACTACATCGGCCAGCTCAACACGTCGCGCGGCGGCGAGCAGACGCATGCCTGCATGCCCGGCTGCGTCATCCAGTGCAGCAACGTGTACCACGACGCCAACGGCAAGGAAGTGGTCTCGCCTGTCGAGTACGAAACGCTGGGGCTTCTCGGCACCAACTGCGGTATCAGCGATCCTGATGACCTCGCCCAGCTCAACTACGTCGCCAACGATCTCGGCGTGGACACGATCGAGCTCGGCGCCACCCTGGCGGTCCTCATGGAGGCGGGGCTCGGCGTGTTCGGCGACGTGAAATTCATGGCCGACTGCCTCGTCGAGATCCGCAAGGGCACCGAGAAGGGGCGCCTGTGGGCGCAGGGCACGGCGCGCGTAGGGGAGCACTACAAGGTCAGCCGCGTGCCGGTCATCAAGAAGCAGGCCATCAGCGCGTACGATCCCCGCGTGGTCGAGGCCACGGGCATCTCGATGATGGCGACCGCGCAGGGCGCCGACCACACGTCCGGCAACCTCCCGCGTCTGAAGACGCGGGAGATGGACCTCGAATCGCTCCTGAGCCAGAGCCTTTTGCACCAGACGCGCGTGGCCGCCAATGACTCGCTGGGCCTCTGCATTTTCGGCATGAGCGTGACCAACCCGAACACCGAGTGGTTGACCAACGCCATCAACGCCGCTCACGGCACCACTCTCACGCCTGACTTCTTCGAAGCCCTGGGCCGCGACGCGCTGCGCCTGGAGAAGGAGTTCAACCGCCAGGCCGGCTTCACCGAGAAGGACGACGAGCTGCCCGCGTTCTTCTACACGGAGGCGCTGCCCCCGACCAACCACGTGGCGCGCTTCCACGGAGCCGACGTGCACCAGATGTACGATCGCCTGCCCGCGTGACCATGGTCGCCGTCATGTGGGTCGCCGCCGCGCTCGCGGGGCTCATCCATGTCCTGTTCTTCTGCATGGAGAGCCTGTGGTGGACAAAGCCGGCGGTGTACCGCCGCTTCCGCAGCACGGAGACGCAGGCGCAGACGACCAAGAGCCTCGCCTTCAACCAGGGCTTCTACAACCTGTTCCTTGCTGCGGGCGCCTTCGGCGGTCTGGCTCTCATCGCGGCGGGACATCGCCAAGCCGGGATGATCCTGGTCGCATGGAACTGCGCGTCCATGCTGGCGGCGGCCGTGGTCCTTGCCGCGTCGTCGCCCCAGATGATGCGGGGCGCGCTCATCCAGGGCCTGCCGCCGCTGGTCTTCCTGCTCGGCGCCGCCTACACGCGGCTGGGCTGAGACGTCCGCCGGCCTCCGCTCAGTTCCCCGCCTTGACCTCGGCGAAGAGTTGCTTGGCGACGAGGAAGGCTTCCCGGACGAGCGGCGCGCCCACGTAGCCCGACAGATGGAGGAGCACTTCCGTCAGCTCATCCTCGGTCCAGCCCTGGCGAAGCGCCATGCGCAGGTGGATGGCCAGCTCGGGCGCCTGCCCCGTCGCGGCATCCGACACCACGCAGACCAGCGTGCGGGTCTTGAGGTCGAGGCCCGGCCGCGTCCACAGCGTCCCGAAGACCGTCTCCGTCACGACGTCGATGAACTTGCGCGTCGTGGGATCGTCGTACGTCGTCTTGTTCGCCCGCTCGACGTAGGCGTCACCCAAGAGCTTGCGGCGCATCTCGCTTCCCTTCCGGTACGCTTCCGAGTCCGGCATGCAGGGCTCCTTGTGCCTCAGTCGATTGGGACGAAGATGCAGTGGCGGATCTTGGCTTCGAGCGCCTTCGAGAGATGGCCCTTGCCCCAGGTGTCCTCGACGAGGACGACTTCGCCGGCGCCGATCCGGCGCGTCTCGCCGTCGCTCGCGGTCAGCTGCACGCCCGCGTCGAGGTTGATGATGTACTGGCGCCGCGGGGCGGCGTGCCAGTCGAGGTTATATTCGGCCGGCACCTCGCGGAAGATGATCCCAGTGGCCGGCAGCCGCGCCGACACGCGCCCGGAGTGGGTCGGCTCCTGGAACTGGACTTCGACGTCCTGGAAATGAGACTCGCCCTTCTCGTCCACGTAGAGCCGGATGATCTTCATCACGCTCCCTCCGCGACGTACCCTTCGCGGTGAAAATAGTTGGCGTTGTAGAACGCGAGGACGAGGTCGCGGTACACGGCCGGCGGGTACCGCGGCGGGTTGTCGGGCCCCGTGCAGCTCGGCAGGCACTCGACCACGGCATCCTTGTTCGGGCTGTAGAAGAACGCGATCGAGTAGCGGTCGGCGCCGGAATCGTTCAGCACGCCGTGGGGCGTCGAGAGAAAGCGGTCGTTGGACCAGCGCTTCATCACGTTGCCGAGGTTCACGAGTAGGGTCCCCGGGATCACCGGCGGGGCGAGCCACTCGCCGCTCGGCAGCCGCACCGCCAGGCCCGGCACGTCCAGCCGCGCGAGCATCGTGATGAACGAGTTGTCGGTGTGGGGCCCCTGGCCGAACTGCTCGGGGTCTTCCGTATCCTGTGGCGGGTAGTGCAGGAAGCGCAGGTTGATGTGCGCCTCGTTCTCGAAGAACGGCCGAAAGTAGCCGACCGGCATGTCGAGCGACCTTGCCAAGACGGGCAGCATCCGCTCGCCCACGCCCTCAAGGGTCTTGAAGTACCTGACCATCGCGGCGCGCACCCGCTCGTGGCCCTGGGGCCACTGGTTGCGCCCGCGGAGCGGCGTGCCCGCCACGACGTCCGGGTGATCGGCGCCCCGGTCGTGGCTGATGAAGAAGCTCTCGTTGTAGTTGGGCCGGGTGGCCTTGTGAACGGTTGAGGCGCGCTGCATGCTCTCGTTCACGGGCAGGTAGCCGATGTTGTTCTCGTTGATCTTGAGACGCATCTTGTCTTCGAGCGGCATCGCGTGGAACTCGCGCGAGGCCGCGAAAGCGGCGTCGATGACATCCTGCGGCGCGCCGTGGCCGGCCAGGTAGAAGAACCCGACGCTCTCGCAGGCGCGGCGGACCTCCCGCGCGACGGCATCGAGCCCACCGGGCTCGCTCCGGAACGCCGGCAGGAAATCGATCACGGGGATCGCCTGCGTCGCCTCCTCGAGGCTCCTGACCGCCATGGCCTTGAAAATGTTCATCGCCCGGCCCCCCTACCGTTTCCGGCGCATGTGTTTGAACATCTCGACCTGCCGGAGGCGCTTCTCTGCCTCCGCCTTCGTCCGGTACGTGCCCATGTTCCTTCCAGACTCCGAGACTACCCGATATCCGCCCCGTACTTTTCGGATCATATCGTGCCTCCTTGCGGGCTTGAGGGATGTCACTCTTTCGGGTCGGCCTGGATCGGCGAAGCTTCCCGTCTGAACTGGGTCGCCGAAGGTGCGGGGGCTCCCGCAGTCAGCTGCGGATAGCAGCGGTTGAAGGTCTCGAGGATGTCGGCGACCGGGACGTCGACGGCCGACCCCCGGTCGCGGACGTACTCCATGTGGCGCCGACCGCTGACGTCGTGGGGATGGAACAGCGAGTCCTCCCGCCCGTCGAACTCGAGCGGGCGGACGCCGAACTTGTCGCAGAGGCCGCGATCGAAAGCCGGTGTCGCCTTGACCCACTTGCCGTCGAGGTACAGCTCCGTATAGCCGTGATAGTAGAAGAGGTCCGTGCCCATGAGCTGACGCAGTCTCGGTGTGGTCAGGTGGTTGCGCACGTCGGCAAAGCCCACGCGCGCGGGGATGCCGGAGGCCCGCGCGGCCGCGGCGAGGAGCGCGGCCTTCGCCACGCAGAATCCCGATCCCCTCGCGAGGCACGCGCTGGCCCTGAAGGTCTCAGGAGACTTAAAGTCGCAGTAAGGCGTGTACACGATGCCGTCCCTGATCGCGTAGTACAGGCGCACCGCCTTGGTGACGGGGTCCGTCGCGCCCTCGCAGGCCTGCCGCGCGAAGGCGACGATGGTCGGCGCGTCGCTGTCCACGAACTCGGCGGGCTCGAGACACGCGCCCGTCGGCGCGTCGCTGCTCAGCGGCCCTCTCGAAGGCCCTCTGGTCATGGGGGCGACAATACCAGAGTCCGGGCTCGCCGGCGCCGGGACGTGACTCCGGGAAGGCGCCGTGATTCAATATCGCCGATGACATGAGCGATCCACGCGCGCGGCGACGGCAGATCGTGGGCTTCATCCTCTCCGGGATCTTCCCCGGGCTCGGCCAGCTCTACAACCGCGAATACCTCAAGGGCGTGCTGTTCATCATCCCGGGCGCTGTCCTGAGCTGGCTCGTCGGCCGGGCAACACCCACCGATCTGCTGGCGCTGGCTCAACCGAGCGCGACGCTCATGCTTCTGCTCGCGGCCCTGCTGGCCATCTGGCTCTGGGCGATCATCGACGCCTGGCGGGTAGCAGGCGGCCGATAAGGGCCCATCTGCTTCGTTGGCGCCCTCGACCGCACGCTCAACGTACAGGAGTACGCCTCGCGTGCGGCCCTTCGGGCGCCGCCTCGCATCTGGACCCTTCTCGGCCGCCTGCGGAGTTTAGCGGATCCGGTGCACGCGGCCCGCGACGGCGCGCACCTTGCGCGGGGCGGCGAGCCAGATGGCCACGGCCGAGACCACGCTGCAGCCGATCGCGATCCAGAAGGCCGGCGTGTAGCTGCCGGTCGCGTCGTACAGGGCGCCCGTTACCCAGGGACCGGCGGCCCCGCCCGCGATCGCGGACAGCATCAGCGTGCCGAATATGCCGCCGTAGTGCCGCCCCTGGAAGATCTCGGCCGGGATGGCGCCGACGACCGACGTGAGCCCATAGCCGAGCGCGCCCTGTGACACGACCATGAGCCAGAGCAAGGTCGGCGTCGGCGTCTCACGCATGAGGATCAGTGCCAGGTAGCAGATGGCGAAACCGAGACTGCCCACCGTCCACACCCACTCGCGCCCGATTCGATCCGAGAGATGGCCGAGGGCGATCTGGCCCGGGATAGCCACCAGGCTGACGAAGCCGAGCGCCCATGCCGCGTACGTGGGGCTCCAGCCGATCTCGATCAAGTACTTCGTCTGGTGCACCTGTACCGCGTACCAGGCGAAGAGGCCGCCGAAGTAGCCGACCGCGAGCCACCAGAAGCGCGACGTGCGCGCGGCGCGACCGAGCGTCCAGTCCACGGCCGCCCACGCCGGGTCCACGATGTTGGCCGCCTGCGTGGCGGTGGTCTCATGCGATGACGCGTCGCCGTCCGGCTCGAGCCCGATGTCCTGGGGCCGGCGCTTGAGCAGCAGGTTTAGCGGCACGAGGAGCGCCAGCACCAGGATGGCCATAGCCCAGCACGCCGCGCGCCAGCCGGAGCGCCCGATCAACGTCTGCAGCCAGGGCAGCAGGATGATGGACCCCACGCCCACGCCGGAGAAAGCCAGGCTCATGGCGAGCCCCCGCCGGCGGACAAACCAGTTGGGGAGGAAGAGCGCCTGCCCCGTGTAGCCCAGGCAGACGCTGCCGCCGACGACCAGCACGCCCAGCGTGAGGTAGAGGTGCCACGGCTGGCGCACCAGCGTGGCCAGCATCAACCCAGACGCCATGAGGCCCGCGCCTATCTCCATGACCATCCGCGGACCGCGGCGGTCCATCAGCCGGCCGAGCGTCGGGCTCAGGACCGCTGAGACGAGGAAGCCAAACGAGAAGGCACCGGCCGTCACGCCGCGATCCCAGCCGAACTCGTCGAGGATGGGCGGGAAGAACAGCGAGAAGGCGGTACGCGCGTTGACGCCCACGCCCATGGTGACGAAGACGACCGCCACGACGACCCAGCCGTAGAAGAAGCGCAGGCGCATGAGATGTGCCCGTTGCGGAGCGGGCCGGAAGAGAGTATCAAATAGCGAGGAGGTTCGATCAATGGGCTACAGCCTCGAGCAGTTCGCCGACGCGTGTCACCGCATCCTCACGGAGGATCCCAGTCCCGAGGGGCGCATGAAGGTGTGCGCGCTCGTCCAGGATGTCCTCCAGGACGAGGCCTTCGTCGCCGCGCATCTCGGCGACGACGTGCCGGAGCGGAAGATCCTGTACGAAGACCCGAAGCTCGGCTTCTGCATCCTCGCCCACGTCTACAACGGGGCAAAGGAGAGCCAGCCGCACGATCACGGGCCGTCCTGGGCGATCTACGGCCAGGCGCGCGGCGAGACCGTGATGAGCGACTGGGCCATCGTCGAGCCCGCCTCCGAGAACAAGCCGGGGAAAGTCCGCCACGTCAGGGCCTACCCGCTCAAGCTGGGCATGGCGAAGGTCTACAACGAGGGTGAGGTCCACTCGCCGCGACGCGAAGGCTCGACGCGGCTCATCCGCATCGAGGGCACGAACATGGACAAGGCAAAACGCCTGTCGTACGTGACGGTTTAGCAGACTCCCAAGCGCGGAGCTCAGACCCGCCGGCGATTGTCGTCCGGGAACGGGTACTCCATGTGGCGCGCCGTCGCACGGCCGACGGCCTCACCGAAGTAGCGGATGACCACGCGGAGCGCCATGTCGATGCCGGCCGAGATGCCGGCCGACGTGACGACGTTGCCGTCCTCCACCACGTGGAGCTTCTCCTCGACCGTCACGGCCGGGAAGGAGTCGCGCATCCAGCCCAGCGAGCGCCAGTGCGTCGTGGCGCGGCGACCGTCCAGCAGCCCGGCCTGCCCCAGCAGCATCGAGCCCGTGCAGACCGAGGTGAGCGTCTCGACCTTTCGCCCGCGGTCCCCAATCCACTCCAGCAGACGCGTGTTCTTGATCTC
Source organism: Candidatus Methylomirabilota bacterium (assembly GCA_035936835.1). Classification (NCBI taxonomy): domain Bacteria; phylum Methylomirabilota (SeqCode); species Candidatus Methylomirabilota bacterium. The sequence goes on from DASYVT010000107.1 coordinate 16,862, forward strand.
AGCGCGCGTGCCCCAGCCGCCGGGCACCACGAGGATGTCGAGCGGCGGGCAGGTCTCGAGCGTGACGTCGGGGATGACCTTTAACCCGCCCGTAGCCACCACTGTGTCCTCCGTCTCCGCCACCAGCAGCACCTCGAACGGCGACGGCTCCTCGCGGCGCGCGGCCTCGTTGAGCCGCGTCACCGAAAAGACTTCGAACGGCCCGCAGAAGTCGAGGACTTCCACGTTTGGAAAGACCAGGATGGCTACCCGCTTGCGGTCCATCGGCTCCTCCAGTTCACAATCTCAGGCGCGTGCCGCGCGTGTGCCGGTCACGGTTTCAGCCCGAGGATGCTGAACGCCTTGACCGGACGTTGAAAACCTTTGAGGGCAATGTCTCCGATGGGCTCGACGTCCGCCGTGTCTTCGACAGCTCCAGCAACACGCTGCGAGACCAGGATCTGGCCCGGCTTAGCCTCGCCGCACAACCGCGCCGCCAGATTGGTCACCGTGCCGATGGCCGTGTAGTCCATCCGGCCCTCGAATCCGATGGCGCCGATGGTAGCGAAGCCGTGGGCAATGCCGATCCCCAGGTCGAGGCCGAAGCCGCGCTTCCGCCACGCGGTCACCAGCTCGGTCACCCGCTCGCGCATCGCCACGGCCATGCGCACCGCTTTCTCAGCCGGGTTGTCCACCAGCACGGGGTCGTTGAAAAAGATCATCATCCCGTCCCCGGTGAACCGCTCGAGGGTCCCCCCGTGCTCGAGGATAAGCTTGCCCATGTGGGCATGGTATTCGTGGAGCACCGCCATGAGCTCCTCGGGCTCGGCCGTCTCGGTGAACGCCGTGAACCCGCGCAGGTCGAGAAATATGACCGTGACCTCGCGGCGGTGGGTTCTGAGCGGATCGTCCGCGCCTCCGGCGACGATCAGCTCGGCGAGCTGCGGCGACACGAACCGCCTGAGCCGGCCCAGGCGCTCGACTTTCGCCACCTCCGCCTGCACCCGCTCCTCGAGCTTCCGGTTCCACTCGGCGAGCGCCTCGAGATGGCGCGCCTCCTGGTCCCGGAGCCGCTTCTTCTCCAGGCACGCTCCAATGCGGGCCCTGAGGAGCACGGGATCGAAGGGCTTCGCCAGATAGTCTTCGGCGCCGAGCTCGATGCAGCGCACGACGCTGTCGATCTCGTCCAGCGCGGAGATCATGAGAACCGGCAGGTCACGCCACTCGGCGTGGGACTTCAGCCGGCGGAGCACTTCGACGCCGTCCATCTCCGGCATCATCACGTCCAGCAGGACCAGATCGACGGCGGTCGTCGCCAGGATGCCGAGCGCTTCGGCGCCGCCAGCCGCCATCTCGACTCGATAGCCCTGGCGGGCGAGCCGCCGGGCCAGCATGTCCCGGTTCCCGTCGTTGTCATCCACCACGAGAATCGCGGCGCCGGCGGCGGCGCCGGGCGGCTCCCCCGCGACATCCGGGGACGCCTCGCCGGGCGCGTCGGACCGCGCGGCGCCGGATCCGGCCGGCGCGCCGACGCTGTGGTGGATCACGCCCAGCAGCTGCTCCGCCGCCGAACAGATCCTCGCGAGATCCGATCGGAGGGCCGTCCCGCCCGCATGCTTCGCCACCCGCTCCGCCGACGCGATGATCAGGTCGATCGCAGCCGTGAACGGCGCCGTCAATCCCGCCGGATCGACCGCTCCGGCCACTCCCTTGGGCGACTCCAGAAACTCATTGACCAGGACGAGCAGCCGGTGCGCGGCCGAGTGAATGCCGCGAAGGTCGGCGACGAGCTCCGGCCGGGCGCCCTCCACGTCCTCGAGCAGCATCTCCGTATACCCGATGATGTGGTTCAGCGGAGTGCGCAGCTGGTGCCGGAGGTGCGCCGCCGCGGTCGGATTCTCCGTCACGGTGTCGGGCGGCTCCCGAGGAGCGCTTCGATCTTCTCCAGGAGCCGCGCCAGGTCGATCGGCTTGGTGTCGAAGTCATCGCATCCGGCGGCCAGGGCCTTCGCGCGGTCGTCCGACATCGCATGCGCGGTCAGC
>DASYVT010000108.1 GCA_035936835.1 Candidatus Methylomirabilota bacterium
GACGACGGCCCGATTCGTCCCGGTCAGGGTGGTGAGGATGAAGCCCACCCGGGGAAAGAGTTCCCCAAGATGGTGTTCGACCTTGGCGATCACCCGTCGCGGCTGGTCCCAGGACGCGGCCTGATACTGGAAGCTCCGGTAGCGGACCAGCGGGGCGTAGCTGGGCCGGCCGCGCGGCCGGATGAGCAGGTCCTCGACGGCCCGCTCCAAAACATCGTTGGCTGGGAGGCGGATCGCGTACCTCACACCCCGCCGCTCCAGAGCTTCGTACAGGGCTGGCAGGGCAAAGGCCGCATCAGCTCGGACGACGACGGTTTGTCCTCCGGCTTGGCAGCGATCGATGACGGGGAGGAGCACCTGCTCCCATCCGTCCGCACTGTGGACGTTGCCCGGCCGGAGCGTGGCGGCCAGGCAGTCGCCGTTCTGATTGAAAACGAAGAGCGGATGGTAGCAAACGGACTCGAAGTAGCCGTTGTAGGCTGACTGTTCTTGAGCCCCGTGGACCGGACTCTCGGAGCTGTCGATATCGAGGGTCACGCGCGAGGCCGGGGATCGCGTGACGGGGTGCTGGATCAAGGCCGTATTGAGGCGACCGAGTCCTTGGTAGTTCCGCTCCTCAGCGAGGACGTCCGTCTCGAACCAGTGCAGGGTGGAGGTGAGGGCGACACTGGTCTCCCGCCGCTCGCGCGAGGCCAGCATCCGAAACGTCGGGTCTTCGGCCAGCCGTTCGGCGTCGTTGGTGTCTTCGTAGCCCGCCAAGCGGCTATAGATGGACTGGCGGAAGAGATCTGGTAGAGGGAATTGGCGGTTGTATCCGGTGCGAGGATCGCGCAGATGGCGCTCGATCAGCGCGCTCAGGCCGAGCCGCTCGTCCAGCTCGCGCGGCAGCAACAGTCCGGCATCGGAGGTCACCGTCGCGCCATGGAACTCGACGCGCAGTTGGGGGTTGAACGAGAGGCGAACCGGGCCAGCTTTCGCGTCACCCATCGGGTGGAGCCCTCCGAACGAGCCAGGAGCCTCGGGGGCCGCGTCTTTTCGCACCAACTGAGCCCTGATACCTCGCTGCGTTCACCCGTGATATCGGAAATCCGGGCTAAGTGAGTGAGCGGTGCGGGTGCTGCATCGTTGGCGGCGGGCCGGCCGGCATGATGCTGGGTCTCCTGCTGGCCCGCGCTGGTGTCGACGTCCTGGTCCTCGAGAAGCACGCCGATTTCCTCCGTGACTTCCGCGGCGACACCATCCATCCTTCGACGCTCGAGGTCATGCACGAGTTGGGCTTGCTCGACGACTTCCTCGCGCTGCCCCACCAGGAGCTGCGGGAGCTGAGCGCGCAGGTCGGTGACGTGCGTGTCCCCATCGCGGACTTTACCCACCTGTCGACCCGCTGCAAGTTCTTGGCGTTCATGCCGCAATGGGACTTCCTCGACTTCCTCGCGACTCGCGCAGCCCGCTACCCATCTTTCCGCCTCTGGAGGCGCGCCGAGGCGACCGGGCTCCTCGAGGAGCCGGGGCGGGTCGTGGGCCTCGAGATCATGACGCCGGAGGGGCGGCGCGAAGTCCGCGCCGATCTCGTGGTGGGCGCCGACGGTCGGCGCTCGGTGGTGCGGGCAAAGGCGGGGCTCGAGGTGCTGGAGTTCGGCGCGCCCATGGACGTGCTGTGGTTCAGGCTATCCAAGCGCCCGGATGACCCGGCCGCGAGCATGGGCCGCTTCGGTGACGGGCGGATTTTCATCCTGATCAACCGCGACACCTACTGGCAGTGCGGCTACGTCATCGCCAAGGGCACGATCGACGAGATTCGCCGGCAGGGCATCGAGGCGTTCCGCGAGAGCGTCGCGCGCGTCGTGCCGTTCCCGCGGGACCGGGTAGGAGAGCTCCGCAGCTGGGAGGACGTGAGCCTCTTGACCGTGCAGGTAGACCGGCTTTCACGGTGGTATCGCCCGGGACTCCTCTGCATCGGGGACGCCGCGCACGCGATGTCCCCGGTCGGGGGCATCGGCATCAACGTAGCGCTCCAGGACGCGGTCGCCGCCGCCAACCTGCTCGCCGCGCCGCTGGCGGAGGGGCGCTTGACGGTGGAAGACCTGGCCAAAGTCCAGCGCCGGCGCGAGATGCCAACGCGCGTCACGCAGTGGCTTCAGGTGCAGGCGCAGAAGCGGGTGATCGCGCCCGTGCTCGCCGGCGCAGCGCCCTCGAGGCTGCCGCTCGCGCTCCGTCTCCTGCGCCGCTTCGCCGTCCTTCGCCGCTTCCCGGCCCGGCTCATCGGGATCGGCGTCCGCCCCGAGCACGTGCGTACGGCGGACGCGGCCTCGAAGCGGGCAAGCTGACCCTCTAACGTGCCGGCCTAGCGAACAGGATCGACGGGCGTGGGAAGCCCGCGCTACGCGTCGGCGATCGTGATCGAGGGGATCCTGTCCTTCCTGGGCGTCGGGATCCCGCCGGAGACGCCGACCTGGGGCAACATCATGGCCGAGGGGCGCGCGCTCGTCAGCGTCTTCCCGCACAACATCCTCCTCCCGGGCATCTTCCTGGCTGCGACGGTGCTCGCCGTCAATATCATGGGCGACGGCCTGCGCGACAGCCTCGATCCAAAGCTGCGCAAGCGGCTCTGAGCGGCCCGCTTCTTGACAGGCCCGAAGGGGCCGTCATACACTGCCCGAGGGCTTGGGAGATCGTCTAATGGTAGGACGCGGGGCTCTGGACCCCGTAGTGGAGGTTCGACTCCTCCTCTCCCAGCCAACCGCCTCGTCCCGCCGACGTGGCCCCATCGTCTAGAGGCCCAGGACACGGCCCTCTCAAGGCTGAAACACGGGTTCGAATCCCGTTGGGGCCACCATCGCTATTGAACACCCCGCTGTACGCCGGGATCGCTCGGCCGAGGAGACGGCCGAGCGACCCCTGCCCGCTGAACGTGTAGATCCGCTCCTCGGCGGCTGGCGTGAAGATGAGCCGCCCCTGAACCACGTTTCGCAGAATCTCACGCGCCTGAGGCGTGTGGCGCGTGAGGAGGCCTTGCGAGTCGGTCAGCGCCTCGCGCACTTGTCGGTCGATCTGCGCGCGCTCGACGCGGCTCAGACAGCGTATCGATTTCACGGTTGCCAACTCGCGCTCGCACCGCGCCCGTTGGGCCTCTCGGTCCTTCACGGCGTGCAGCAGCGCCGGGACGTCGCCGCCGCTCGCGATCGCCTCCGCCAGGCGCGCCAGCTCCGCCTCGAGGCGCCGCATCTGGCCGAGGAGCGCGGCGCGCTGTTCATCAACCGCATCCACTGGCGGGCACAGCGCCGCGATCGCCTGCTCGGCCGCGCGCGCCAGGACGCGGGGATTCAGGACGTCATGGTCGACGGCTTCCAGCACCGCCCGGTTCGTCACCTCCATGGGTGCCAGGAGCGCGTTGGCGCAGACGGAGCGC
>DASYVT010000109.1 GCA_035936835.1 Candidatus Methylomirabilota bacterium
CGCACTATGGTGATGTCGAGAAGGCCTGGGCTCAGTGCGACGTAGTCGTCAGTGAAAGGATCAGGCACCCGCGGATCGCCGGCGCCTTCATCGAAACGCGCGGGGCGCTGGCCTATCCCGACGCGGACACGGGCACGCTCACCGTCTGGTCTTCCACGCAGAACCCGTATTCGCTCCGCGACTCCCTGGCCGCCGTCCTCGAGCTTCCCGCCGAGCAGATCCGCGTGATGGTGCCCGACGTCGGCGGCGGCTTCGGCCCCAAGGGCTCGATCTATCCCGAGGAGATGCTCGTCGCCGCCGCCGCGCTCAAGACGGGCAAGCCCGTCAAGTGGATCAGCGGGCGCGGCGAAGACCTCGTCACCAGCGGTCACGATCGCGACCAGGTCCACGAGGCGAAGATCGGCTTCAAGCGCGACGGCACCATCGTGGCGGTGGAGGATTCGTTCCTGGCCGACGTCGGCGCCTACCCCATCGAGGGCGAGGGGCTCACGCTCAACACGGTCAACCACTTCTGCGCGCCCTATCGCGTCAAGCACTTCAAGAGCCAGGGTAAGAGCGTGGTCACCAACAAAACGCTCAACGGCGCCTATCGCGGCGCGGGCCGGCCCGAGGCCAACTTCGTCATGGAGCGGCTGATGGACATCGGCGCGCGCAAGCTCGGCATTGATCCAGCCGATCTCCGCCGACGCAACCTCGTCCAGCCGTCCGAGATGCCGTACAAGCCCGGTCTCATCTACAAGGACGGCACGCCGATCGCGTACGACCCGGCCAACTTCCCCGGCTCCTTCGACCGCGCGCTCTCCGTGCTGGGCTACGACGAGTGGCGCACGCGCCAGAAGGCGCACGCGAACGGCACGCACCGCATCGGCATCGGCGTCTCGTGCTACGCGCAGGGCTCCGGCCTCGGCCCGTACGAAGGCGCAACCGTCCGCGTGGACCCGAGCGGCAAGGTCTACGTCTTCATCGGCGTGACGGCGCAGGGCCAGGGGCACGCGACAACGCTGGCGCAGATCGCCGCGGCCGAGCTGGGCGCCAACTTCGAGGACGTGCACGTCATGGCGGGCGACACGACCCAGTTCCCGTTCGGCATGGGCACGGGCGGCAGCCGCGTCATGGCCAACAGCGGCCCCGCCGTCGCCCAGACCGCGCGCGAGGTGAAGCAGAAGGCTCAGCGCGTCGCGGCCGAGCTGCTCGAGGCAGCGCCGGAGGACATCCGCATCGAGCGCGGCGAGGCCTTCGTCGCCGGCTCGCCAAACAGGAGCGTGACGCTCGCGCGACTCGCGCTGGCCGCCGTCAAGTCCAAGGCGCTCAAGCCCACGCCTCAAACTCCAATGGCCGAGCCTGGGCTGAACGCCTGCACCTACTTCTATCCCGCCACGGTGACATGGGCCTTCGGCACCCAGGCCGCCGTCGTGGACGTGGACGTCGAGTCCTGCCGCGCGCGCCTGCTGGCCTACGCCGTGGTCCACGACCCGGGGCGCGCCATCAATCCGGCCATCGTCGAGGGCCAGCTCCAGGGCGGCGCCGTCCAAGGCATAGCCGCCGGGCTTCTCGAAGAGCTCGTCTATGACGAAGCTGGCCAGCTCCTGACCGGCTCCTTCATGGACTACTGCATCCCCAAGTGCAATGACGTGCCGGATATTCCCGTCGCGCTCACCGAACACCGTTCGGTCATCAACCCGCTCGGCATCAAGGGCGTGGGCGAGAGTGGGGCGATTCCAGGCGCGGCGGCCATCGTCAACGCCGTGGAAGACGCGCTCGCCGAGTTCGGCGTGGTGCTCCGCGAGGCGCCCGCCACCCCTACGCGCATCTGGCAGGCGATGCAGGAAGCCCGCCGCCGCGCATGAAGGACAAGAAGCCTGCGCCGTCGACCCTGGTGCTGCTGGTGCGTCACGGCCTCACGCCGACGACGGGCGTGAAGCTGCCCGGCCGCGCGCGCGGCCTGCACCTCTCCGACGAGGGCCGCCGCCAGGCCG
>DASYVT010000110.1 GCA_035936835.1 Candidatus Methylomirabilota bacterium
GCTCGGCCGCAAGACCCGAGTCGTGGATCTCCAGGATCTCCAGGGGCGGCGAGCTCAGGGGCAGGGCTGGCGCAGGATCGCCAGGGCGATGAAGGTGCCCACGACCACCCTCCGGCGCCGATGGAAAGAGTGCCAGAATTCCCCATACAAATTGAGAACCCCCTCTCCGAGGTTGACGGGGACCTCCGAGGCAGCAGAGGGAAAGCCCCCGGAAGGCGTCGCGCGGTTCCCGTAAGGTCTCCAAGTTTCTGGTGGATGATCCCGAATCGGTTCGTCGTGACCCTTGAGGCAGTGATCCAAAGGTCCGGTATCAAGGTACCCACCCGGCCGCGGCTGAATCGCCGCCTACCTCTCACTCGCGCTGCGAATCGACTTCGGTGATTGCGGGGGCCCGCAACCACCTGCAGGCAAACAGGCCGCTCGAGTTCAGCTTTGAAATAGCGACCTGATGTCAGCGATGAGGCCGGCGGGCTGCCAGCCCTTTGGTAGTCGGCCGCGGCCCGACCTTCGACCGATGGAAGCCGTCCGGCGTATCCGACTGGCGACTTGCGGAGTCTCGCGCCGATCCCCTATGCTGCCCTCTCACAGGTGCCAGGACCACGGAAATGTCCATCCGGAAGGCCAGTGAGTCAGGCGACCGGGTCGGGCCAGCCCGGTATATGCTGCCGAAGTGCGCCAATGCGGAGGGCCCAGCCGTGCGCGGCCATGAGCGCCGGCGAAGCGCGAGCTGACATGAAGGTTCCACTGATCGTCTGGATGGGATTTCTGAGCATCGGCGTGCTTGCCGCGCCGGTCGCTGGCAAGGCGGAGCCGACCATCGAGCAGTTCCGGTTCGATCCGCCCCAGCTGTGCCTCCGGGACATGTTCCGGTGGGGCTTCTCTTACCGGGGACTTCCCGGCGGCCTAGCGGCCGTGAAGGAGGTCGAGCTACGGGGGCTCTTGGAGGGGCGACCGGTACGCTCGCCATTGACCCCAACGAGAGACGACCTTCAGCGCTACACCGCCGACCAGGGCCGGTTCGAGAGCCACCGCCTGCACTGGCCGAGGAAGCCGCCGGCGGGCGAGACCGAGTTCCGCTACACATTGCGAGTCGTGCTCGCCGACGGACAGGAAGTCACGAGCGCGACGTCGTTGCGCTACGTGGACGCCTGTCCACCCCCCGCGGTCCACACAACGCTCGCCGCCGGGCCGACCGGCCGCATCGGCTTCCGGACCACCACGCCGACGATACCGGAGTTTCTCCAGGGGATCCGGCCCGCGTCCACGAGAGTGATCTGGGGGGACCTCGAGCTTCCGCCGGGGCAGGTCGAGCGGAGCCCGGCCGTGGTGCTCGTTCATGGCTCGGGCGGGGTGACCCCTCGAGAGGACCGATGGGCCGAGGAGCTCCGTCAGGCCGGCGCCGCGACGTTCGTCCTCGACAGCTTCACGGGTCGGAGCATCGCCATGACCGCCCAAGATCAGTCGCAGCTCAGCAGTCTCGCGATGATCGGGGATGCGTACCGCGCTCTGGAGCTCTTGGCAACGCACTCTCGGATCGATTCCGCGCGGATCGCCGTGATGGGATTTTCCAAGGGCGGCGCCGTCGCCCTGTACGCGGCGATCACGCGCTTCCAGCGTCTGCACGGGCCGGCCGGCGCGAGGTTCGCGCTCCACATCCCCTTCTACGCGCCGTGCTACTACACCTTCATGGGCGACGAGGCCGTGACTGACCGACCGATCCGTCTCTTCCACGGGGCGGCTGACGACCTCGCACCCATCCAGCTATGCCGAGCTTACGTGGCGCGGCTCCGGGACGCCGGCGCCGACGCGCAGATCACCGAGTACGCCGGGGCCTACCATGCGTTCGATCGCCCGGACGCCGGGCCGCCGCGCCGCAGTCCAGCCGAGCAGAATGCGAGCCACTGCTTCTGGGAAGAGCGCCCGCAAGGCCAGCTCGTGAATCGGGACAGCGGGCAGCCGTTCAGCCTGGGCGACCCGTGCGTGATCCTGGGTGGGACCTTTGGCCCGGATCCGGCCGCTTACCGTGAGGCACTTCGGGCGGTGAAGGTTCTCGTCGGGACGGGAACTCGGCCGAACCCCTGAGCCACGCCGCCGCCGTCCGCGGTCGAGGACGGCGTCACTCGCTCAGGATCTTGTCGGCCCACTCGGTGTGGGCCACGAGCATCGGCGGGACCGCGAAGGTTGCGTTCTTGCTGTGGCATCGGCTCCTGGGGGCCAGTGTCCGAGTCTGGCACCTTATGTCACGGGGATGGGCCGAAGGACGGGGAGACCGCTACAGAAGGTCTTCGTGTTGCCTTGTATGAAGCGGCTGGCCGTGTCAAGTCGTGGTGTGTGTCTCCTTATGTTGGGTTCACATCGTCACGGCTGAGTGATGGGGCAGTGGGCTCTGGTCTCGCGAGGTTCCGTCAGCCTTGTATTCGCGCTCGTCAAGGGCGAGGGGCACTCGCCGGCGCATAGGGGGATTCGAAGGGTGGGGGCGCCATCTATCCTGCGGCCCTGCAACAGCGGCCAC
>DASYVT010000111.1 GCA_035936835.1 Candidatus Methylomirabilota bacterium
CAAAGCGCCCAAGGTCGCCCTCACCGCGTGCATGCGCAAACTGCTCACCATCCTCAATGCCATGCTCAAGCATCACACCCGCTGGGCTCCCGTCATGGCTCAGCACGCTTGACACCCAAGACAGTCGCTACCCTCTCCCCTGAGGGGAGAGGGAAATTCGAAACCCTCGCCCCCGGAGGGGGAGAGGGACAGGGGGAGAAGAAGACGCGCTCGCTACGCCTGGAAGAGGCTGCCGAGCTTCATGGCCAGCCCCATGTCGCCCTTGAGCTTGATCTTGCCCGACATGAAGGCCGTCTGCCCGTTGAGCTTACCGCCGATCATGTCGAGCCAGTCCGGCGACGCCATGGTGACGGTCAGGTCCGCTGCGGCGGCCGGACCCGAGCTGACGGTACAGGCGCCGTCCTTGATGACCGCGTGCCAGGTGCCGCCGCCGTCACCGCTGATCTCGTACTGTATGGTCTTGTTGATACCCGCGGCATTGGCGGCCTTGAACTTGGAGGGCATCAGATCGAAGGTCTCTTTCACTGTCGGCATATACGCCTCCTTGTGATCCGCGTTAGAAGGTGAACCGCTCCATACTGAAGTGAACTAGAAGGTGAACAGGTCCATCCCGCCGGTCACGGTCAGCACCGCGCCCGTGATGTAGCGCGCCCGCTCCGAGCACAGGAACGTGATCGCGCTCGCGACGTCCTCCGGCTGTCCTTCCGCCTGCAGGGCCACGCGCTTGACCATACGCTCGTACATGGGCGACAGGTTGGCGTTCGGCCCGATGATGCCGGGGGCGATGACGTTGGAGGTGATGTTGTAGCGGGCGCCCTCGAGCGCCACCGACTTGGCGAAGCCCACGAGCCCCATCTTCCCCGTCGAGTACGCGGTCTGACCGAAGCCTCCCATCAGGCCGGCGATGGACGCCATGCAGATGATGCGCCCCCACTTGCGCTCCCGCATGCCGGAGAACACCGCCTTGGTCACGTTGTAGGTGCCCGTGAGGTTGACCTGGAGATTGAGGTCCCAGTCGCTGTCCTGCATGTCCTTGAGCTGGCCGAGGGTGTAGATGAAGCCCGCGTTGTTGACGCAGATGTCGACGGGGCCGACCTCGCTCTGCGCCTTGCCAATCACGTCGGCGAGCTGGGGGCGGTTCGTGATGTCCGCCTCGTAGCCGCGGGCCACGCCGCCCTTGGAGGATATCTCCTCGGCCGTCTCGGCGGCGCCCTCGGCGTTCAGGTCGAGCACGACGACCTTGCAGCCCTCGGCGGCGAGCGCGAGACAGTCGGCCTTTCCCAGGCTCCGCGCGCCGCCGGTGACGAGAGCCACGCGCCCCTTGATGCCGAGGTCCATCGCTACCTGCCCTTGAACTGGGCCGGGCGCTTCTGGAAAAACGCCTGGATCCCCTCGCCCGCGTCCTCGGTCTTGAGGACCTTCTCGAAGGCGCGCAGCTCGATCTCGAGCGCCTGGTCGATGGGCGCCTGAATACCGTCATCCACCGCTTCAATGATGAGCCGCGTGGCGATGGGCGGCCGCTTGACGATCTCCCGCGCCAGCGCCTTGGCGTCGTTGAGCGTCTCCCCTTCCTTGGACAGGCGGTTGACGAGGCCGATGCGGTAGCACTCCTGGGCGGGGAGCTGGGTGCCGAGGATCAGGTGCTCGAGCGCCAAGCCCCGGCCGACGAGCCGCGGGAAGCGCTGGGTGCCGCCATACCCTGGGATGATCCCGAGGTTCGACTCCGTCTGCCCCATGCGGGCCGTGTCCTTGAGGATGCGGATATGGCAGGCCATCGAGATCTCGCAGCCGCCGCCGAGGGCGTGGCCGTTGATGGCCGCGATGACCGGCTTGGGGAAACGCTCGATGCGCCGGAGCACGGAATTGCCGAAGCGAATGAAGGACGTCACGTCCGGGCCGGAGAAAGCCGAGCCCAGGTCGGCGCCGGCGCAGAAGATCTTGTCCCCGGCGCCCGTGATGATGAGGCACTTCACGGCGGCGTCGGACTCGATCTCGGACAGCGCGGCGTTCAGCTCCCTCATCAGCGCCTCGCTGATGGCGTTGGCGGGCGGGCGATTGAGGGTCAGGACCGCGAAACCCTCCTCGCGGCCCAGGATCATGGTCTCGTACGGCATCGACGGTCTCCTATGCGGTGGGGGCGGCGACGCCCTGAAGGAAAATCTCGGCGACGGCGTCGGCCGTGTCCACGAGCTGGTAGCCGCGCTTGCCGAGCACCCAGGACGTCGCCATCTGGTCCATGGCCCCGAACAGCATCTTCGTGGCGACCTTGACGGGCAGATCGGACCGGAAGCGTCCTTGGGCCACGCCTTCCTCGAGCACGGAGCCGATCAGGGCGAAGTAGGCGCCGATCTCCTGGCTGGAGGCGCCGCGGAAGAACTTCTGCCCCTGGCGCAGCTCCACCTGCACAACCTCGGCAAGATCGGGATTCTCCTCGAGCATGGAGAAGTGCAGCGCCACGAGCCGGCGAACCTTACGGGCGGCGTCGGGCTCGCCGGCGATGGCTTTCCGCAGCGCGCCGACGAACTCGGCCATCTTGTCGCGGAAGAGCGTGACCAGGATATCGTCCTTGGTCTTGAAGTAGAGGTAGATGGTACCGGCGGCGATGCCGGCCTCGCGGGCGATGTCGGACACGCGCGAGTTGTAGTAGCCCTTGCGGGCGAAGACCCGCACGGCGGCCTCGATGATCTGCTGCGGCTTGTCTGGGTCACGCATGGCGGATGACTGAACCGCCGTTCATTCTAAGTGTGGACATCGGGCGAGTCAATCCGGTTCTCAGGAGCCCCGCGGCGATCAGGTGCGCCGCGCGGATCAGCTGCGCTGAACGAGCAGCGAGTCGATGTAAGAACGCAGCCGGGCGAAATCGTGGACGGCGAGGTTCGCGAAGACCAGCACGGCGCCGCGGGCATCCACGTCCCACACGACTGCCCGGATGTGCATGGGCCCCTGACCGTCCTTGGGCGTGAGCTTGACCTCGACCATGTCCCCCGGCGTCAGCGGGTCGTCAGTCGCGACACGGGCGCCCACGGCGGAAAGGTCCACGGTGCGCCCCTTCGTGGTGCCGGCGTGCCCTTCGATCTGCACCGACAGCTCGATCCCCACGCGCTCGGCCCGTCGCCGGAGGTCCCAGGTGGGCACGAAGGCCTTGACGCGATCCGCCACGCCGACGGGCAGCTTACCGAAGTTCACGCCGATCCCTCCCGGGTCGCGCCGGACGACCTCCGCCGAGATCTCGAGCTCGCCCCCGTCGCGCGGCAAGGTCACGCGGAGCTTGACGGCCTCCCCCACGGCAACGTTCGAGTTAACGCGAAGCTTCATGCCCGAGAAGCTCACGTCGATAACATCGCCGGTCACCAGGCGGCCGTCGGAATCTTCCACGATGGCCGGCCACGGCACGGTCACCCGCGGGTTCCGCCTGCGCTCCCGGCCCGTCAGGGCCTCTTCGTTGACCTCGGGTCCCTGCCCGGGCCTGTTCGGGGAACTCATAAGGTACTAACTAGACTGGCTCCGGTTCCCCTGTCAAGCACAGCAGGCGCCCCGCCTCGACGCCCCTTCCTTGACCCACCAGATCGGGCCGCGTAGGATGCGAGCCCATGGCGATCAAATACCGCATCGGGATCATGCCGGGCCCCTGGCCACCGGGGCGGGAGAGCGGGCAGTTTCTCTTCACTCTCGCGGAGTTCTGCGAGAAGAGCGACATCGATTCGATCTGGTTGTCTGACCGACTCTCCTCGCCTGCTCCGGTGCCCGAGGTCATGACCTCGCTGGCCGCCATAGCCGCCCGGACCCAAAAGCTCAAGTTCGGCCCGAGCGTGCTCGTCCTGCCCTACCGCACCCCGGTTGTCGCGGCCAAGGAGATGGCCACGATCGACTGGCTGTCGCGCGGGCGCCTCTTCCCTGCGGTCGGGGTCGGTGTCGAGCTGCCGCGCGAGTTCGATGCCTCGGGCGTGCCCTTCAAGGAGCGCGGCCGGAGGACCGACGAGGCGATCCGGGTGATGCGTCTCCTCTGGACGCAGGACGAGGTGTCGTACCAGGGCGAGTTCTTCAAGCTGGACCGCGTCACGATCTTCCCGAAGCCGTGGCAGAGCCCCCCGCCCATCTGGATCGGCGGCAAGAGCGAGGCGGCGCAGAAGCGCACGGCGCGGCTCGGCGACGGGTGGATCCCGTCCTTCATCACGCCCGAGGAGTTCCGCGTGGGCGTCCAGAAGGTGCAGGAGCTCGCCGCGGCTTCGAGCCGGCAGGTCCCCGAGGACCACTTCGGCACCCTCATCAACTACACGGTGGCCGGGAGCGAAGCCGAGGCGCTGGCCATGGCCCAGCCCTATCTCCCGCGCGGTCGCGTGGATGAGACGACCATGCGCGCCTGCACCGCCTTCGGTCCGGTCGAGGTGCTTGCCTCGCGCATCGAGGAGTACGCGAAGGGCGGGGGCTCGAAGTTCATCCTGCGCCCGCTCTGCCCGCCCGACCGTATGCTCGCCCAGCTCGCCCTGGCCGCCGAGCACGTCATCCCCGAGTACCACCGCAGGTAAGCCCCGCGACGTCAGCACCTAGCTCTGAGTGAGGATCGCTGCGAGGAGGGCGGGGTCGATATTGCCGCCAGACAGGACGACGCCGACCCGGGAGCCCTTGGGCATGGGCAGCTTGCCGGTGAGGACGGCGGCGGCGGGAACGGCGCCGGTGGGCTCTACGAGAATCTTGCAGCGGAGCAGCAGGAAGCGCACCGCCTCGGAAATCTCCTTGTCCGAGACCAGCAGCACGCCGGCGAGATTCTGCTTGTTGATCGGGAAGGTCAGCGCCCCGGGCGAGAGGTTGCGGATGCCGTCGGCGATGGTGGGCGGCGGCGCGATGGTCACGCGCTCGCCCTTCTTGAAGGAGAGATAGGTGTCGTTGGCGGTGTCCGCCTCCACGCCGTAGATCTGCATCGCCGGACGGAGCGCCTTCGCCACCGTGCTGCAGCCGGCCATGAGCCCGCCCCCGCCCACGGGCGTCAGGAGCGCGTCGAGGTCGGGGACGTCTTCGAACAGCTCGAGCGCCGCCGTCCCCTGCCCCGCCATGATCGCGGGATCGTCGTAGGGCGGGACGAGGACGCGGCCCGTCTTCGCCACCAGGTCCGCGGCGCGCGCCTCGCGGTCCTCGGTCTGTCTGTCGTAGTAGACCACCTCCGCGCCGTAGCCCTTCGTGGCCGCCACCTTCAAGGCCGGCGCGTCGGTCGGCATCAGGATGATGGCCGATGCGCCGGTCAGCCTGGCGGCGAGGGCCACGCCCTGGGCGTGGTTGCCAGAGGAGAAGCCGACGACGCCGCGCGCGCGCTCCTCGGCGGTGAGCGTCAGAAGCTTGTTGAGCGCGCCGCGGATCTTGAAGGCGCCCGCCCGCTGGAGATTCTCGCACTTGAAGAAGACGGACCAGCCGCACAGATCGTCGAACGAACGGCTCGTGATGACGGGCGTGCGGTGAATGCGTCCCTTGAGGCGGGCCGCCGCGGCGCGCACGTCCTCGATGCCGATCGCGCTCTTCATGTGACACGGATTATAGAGCAGCGCCGAAGGGCGGGGTATACTTCGCGCATGCGAACTCTCGCCGCATTCGCCGCATCCGTCGTCCTGCTCCAGGGTTGCTCCCTCGTCAACATCGACCTCCACCCGCGCATCCAACCGCTCGAGGAAGAGACCGTCGAGGGCAAGGGCAAGGCCAAGATCCTCTTGATGGACGTCTCGGGCGTGCTCTCCGACGAGACGGGCGGCCTGGTACTGGGCTCACCGCCGCCGCGCGTCCCGATCGTGGCGCGGGTGCGCGAGGAGCTTCAAAAGGCCGAGAAGGACGACAACGTCAAGGCGCTGATCGTGCGCATCAACAGCCCGGGCGGCACCATCACGGCGTCCGACCTCATCTATCGCGAGATCGACACCTTCAAGACCCGACGCAAGATCCCGGTGATAGCGGTGACGATGGACGTCGCCGCCTCGGGCGGCTACTACGCCGCGCTCGCGGCGGACACCATCGTCGCCCTGCCGACGTCGGTCACGGGCAGCATCGGCGTCATCATGCTCACGGTCAACGCTAAAGGATTGATGGAGAAGATCGGCGTGGCGCCGCTGGCCATCAAGTCGGGCGAGATGAAGGACGCGGGCTCACCCTTCCGGCCCCTCACGGCAGAGGAGCGTGCGGTCTTCCAGTCGGTCATCGACCAGATGTACGGCCGCTTCGTGACCTTGATCGCCCGCTCGCGCAAGATCCCGGAGGACCGCGTCCGGACGTTCGCCGACGGGCGGATCTACACGGCCGAGCAGGCCAAGGCGCTCGGTCTCGTGGACGAGATCGGCTACATGGACGACGTCGTGAAGGCCGCGCGCAAGGCCGCGGGCGTCGAGGAAGCGCGCGTCATCATGTACCAGCGCCCGAAGGACTACCGCGCCAACTTCTACTCGGCCGCGCCCAACCCGGCGCCAGGACTCGAGAGCTCGCTCCAGCAGCTGACGGCGCTGGTCAGCGGCTCAGGCCCCCGCTTCCTCTACCTGTGGTGGCCCTGAGCCGCTGAGACGGCCGACACGCCTCAGCGAGTCAGGAGCCCGCGGGCCGCCGGAACAGGATGTGGCAGGAGTCGCAGCCGACGCGGCCGAAGTCCTTGACGATGTCGGCCACGACCCTGTCGTCCTTGGCCTTCGCGGCGTCCCGGAGCCGTTCCGACCAGATCGTCAGGTTCTTGGCCGAGGCCTCGAACTCGCTCCAGCGCTGCCAGATCTCGGGCTTAGCCCGCGACTTGCCGTTGAGGGACCCCTCAGGGAATAGCGACGGGATCTGCAGGGCCGTGATCGCGATAACCTCGGCGTTGGCGGCGATGCCCTCGATGTTCCCGGTCTTGAACTTGCTCCGGATCTCGCCAAGCTGCTCCTCCTGCACGCGCCCCAGGCGCTGCCGGTCGAAGATCAGGTCACCTGTACCGATCATCCGCTGGGACCCAACGACGCAGCCGGCGGCCGTGACGGCCACCGAGGCGGCAAGGAGGATGTTGCGGAGCCGTACGCCTCCTCCCCTCATCTCGCCTCCTTGACGTTGGACATCTCCTGCCCGGCTACTCGATCCTGTTCGTCACCGCCGGGATGCTCTTGAGATACCGCGCGATGGCCTGGAGATCCGCCTTCGTCATGTCCTTGAAGCCCGCCAGCGTTCCCAGGATCGCCTCCTCCATGAGACCGCCGGCGACATCCCCGTCCGGCCGCTTCCCCGTGCCGAGGTAGGTCGCGATCTGCTCCTCGGTCCAGTCGCCGATGCCCGTCGCATTATCCGGCGTGATGTTCGGCGTCGCCTGCCCCTCGGGCCCGGTCTTCTTGGGATTGCCGGCGAGGAAGCGCGAGTTGTCCACGGCCATGGTCAGGGCCGATCGCGGCGTGTGACACTCGCCGCAGTGGCCGACGGCGCGCACGAGGTACTCGCCGCGCGCGACACCCGCGGCGGGCGCGGCGGGCGGAGGCGTCTCGGTCGCCGCGAAGGCCCTGAGCCAGGCGGGCAGAAACACGCTCTCGAACATCGGCATCGTGATCTTCTTCGGCGTATTGGGCCGGTTGACCGGCGGGACCGTTCGGAGGAAGGCTACCAGCGCCCCCAGGTCATCCTCGGCCATGCCGTTGAAGGAGGTGAAGGGGTGCACCGGCAGGATGCGATCGCCGTTGGGACGGCGGCCGAGCCGGATCGCCGTGATGATCTGCTCGTCCGTCCAGCCTCCGATGCCGGTCTTGGTGTCGGGCGTGATGTTGGGTGAGTACACGGTGCCGAAGGGCCCGTCGTATTTCCTGCCGCCCGCGTTGGCGGCACCCTTGGGCTCGGTGTGGCAGCCGCAGCCGCCCGTGGCGCCGAAGATGTACTTGCCCCGGGCGATCTCGGCCGGCGACGCCGCAAGCGCGGGGCTGGCGGCATGCAGAAGCACGGCGATCGCTATCAACCCGATGGCCATACCCATGCCGATACTGCAAACGCCCGTCGCCCCGAACAGGTTCCCCCCTCTCACCGCACCGGCGCCTTGCCGCCGTAGGCGACGTAGTCCTGCTCCTCGTTCCACAGCACCCACAACCCCTCCCCTTCCTCCTTGGTGATCTTACGGTTTTCGGGAGACGGTCCCGAGGCCGGCACCAGCACTTCCTGCAGCTCCGGGAGGCGAAGCTCCCACGGGGCCGCGGGGCTCGAGCCGCGGACCACGGCCAGGCCGTGGTAGGTACGCACGATCACCGATCCGTCCCGGTTGAGGCGAAAGCCCACGCCGCCCTCGCGCACGGCGACGCGGGCAGGCCCCGCGATCACCTCGATGGGCGCCTGGGCATGGATCCCGGGCGTCACGGCCACCCAGAGCCAGCCGCGATCGAGTCGAAGACGTATGGGCTGGGGATCGGTCCCCGCGCCGGCCGGAGCCCCCGCCTGAGCCAAGATGAACACCTGCGTCAGCGCCGCCAGGCGGATGGAGTGGCTGCCGCCCGTCCGGAGCGTGGTCCTCACGGCCGGGCTGGTCCGGACGCCGTCGCCCTCGCGGACCTCGTCGCGCAGCTCGGCCGTCACCCACTTCGTGTCGCCCTTCTTGAAGAGCTCGGCCTTGCCCGTCAGGGTCACGACGGTGGCCGGCAGCTCGGCGGGCTGGGCGGCGGCGGAAGCCGCCCCCATCAGGAGCGCCGCCAGGCCCGTGGCCCCTCGACACACGCGCAGGATCATGATTGCTCCTTCAACCGACACCTTGGCACATCTCACCTGGGCACCTAGCGCCCCGTCCAGTTGGGCGCGCGCTTCTCGAAGAAGGCCTTGATGCCCTCGCGCGCATCGTCGGACAGCGCGACCAGGGTGATCATCTCACGCAGGTACCGGAGCGAGGCGCCGTACTCCATCCCCGCCACGGTCGCGGCAGCCTCCTTGGCGAGACCCAGCGCCGTCGGCGAAAAGCCGGCAAGCGACCGCGCCAGCGCGTCCACGGCGGGCGAGAGCTCGGCCCGCGGCACGAGGCGGCTCACGAGGCCCATCTCGTAGGCCTCGCGCGCGCTGACCTGCTCGCCCGAAAGCACCATGAGCATGCCGCGCTTGCGCCCGACGCTCCGGAGGATGGGCGCCATCACGATGAGCGGCAGAAGGCCTATCTTGATCTCGGGCAGCCCGAACACCGCGTCGTCGGCGGCGACCACGATGTCGCACCCTGCGGCGAGGCCGCAGCCGCCGGCCAGCGCGAAGCCGTGGACCTTGGCGATGACGGGCGTCTTCATGCGGGCCATGGCCTCGAGGATACGCGCGAGACCGCCGAAGGACTCGCGGGCCTGGAGCGTGGTGCCCCGGTCCCCGACCCCCTTCAGGTCCGCGCCCGCGCAGAAGGCCTTGTCGCCGGCGCCTTCGAGTACGATCACGCGCGCCGCCTCATCGGCCTCGAGCTTGCCAAAGGCCTGCTCGAGCTCGCGAATCAAGGTCGCGTTCAATGCGTTGCGGACCTCGGGTCGGTTCAGGGTCACGGAAGCGACCGCGTCATTCACATCGACCAGGAGCGTCTCGTAGCTCACGCGGCCTCCTCGCGGCCGTCCACGATGTCCAGGAACTGCTTCAGGATGCGCGCCGTCGCGCCCCAGATGACGTCCTCCACCGACACGTCGTAAAAATGCACCTGGTGCTCTTCTCCTCCGCGCTCCCAGAGCTCCGTGCGAAAGATCGCCGGGTCGCGCAGCTTCTCAAGCGGCACCTCGATCACCCGCTCGATCTCCCAGCCGTCCGCCTGGAAGGCCACGGGCCGCGTCACGATCCCGACGACGGGCGTGATGACGAACTGGGTCGCCCGCGTCTCCGTGTCGTCGAGCAGCCCCAGCACCTCGACCGCGTCGGCGGGCAGCCTGATCTCCTCCCACGCTTCCCGGAGCGCCGTCTCGACCCGGGAGCCGTCGCGTTGCTCCACGATGCCGCCGGGGAAGGCGAACTGCCCCTTATGATGCGGCACGGCGGCCGATTTCTTGCTGAAGAGAATGTGAGGGCCTGCCGCCCCATCAGGGCCCGCCGTCACGGGCACCAGCACTGCGGCCGAGATCAGGTCGCTCCGGCTCGTCTCGAGCCGCGCCCGGCGTCCGAGCGCCGCGTCGAGGCGGCGCCTCAACTCGGCGAGGTCCACCCTACCGCGCCTGGAAGTTGGGCTTCCGCTTTTCCGCGAAGGCCTTCGGCCCCTCGACCGCGTCCTCGGTCCCGCGCAGCGTCCCGGACAGGAAGGCCTCGAGCCGCAGGCCGTCCGCCAGCGGCATCGTGAGGCCGCGGAGGATCGCCTCCTTCGCCGCGCGCACGGCCAGCGGCCCTTTCTCGCAGATGGTCTCGGCCCACTTGCGCGCCGTCGGCATGAGCTCCGCCGCCGGCACCACGGCGTTGATGAGCCCAGCCGCGAGCGCCTCCTCGGCGGTAAGCGTCTTCGCCATCAGGATGATCTCCATGGCCTTCGCGAGCGACACCGTGCGCGGCAGCCGCTGCGTCCCGCCGGCCCCTGGGAAGATTCCCCAGCGGACTTCAGGCAGGCCGAAGCTGGCGTGCGGCGCCGAGATCCTGATGTCGCAGGCCAGCGCCTGTTCCATGCCGCCTGCCAAGCAGTGGCCGTTGATCGCGGCGATCATGGGCTTCCAGATCTCGAGCCCGCGCGTGATGCCCCCCAGCCCCAGGCTCTCGTGGTCCCGGCGCCGCGCGCCCTTGCCGAAGGACGCCGGGATCATCTTCTTGAGGTCGGCGCCCGCGCAGAAGCTCTTCTCCCCCGCGCCGGTCAGGATGGCGACCCACGCGCCGGGGTCGTCACGGAAGCGGGTCCACGCCGCGACCAGCGCGTCCTGGGTCTCCGGGTCGATCGCGTTCATGGCGTCCGGCCGGTTGATCGTGATCGTCACGATCTTGCCGGCCTGCTCGTAGAGGACGGTGGACATCTCCTTGGCCTCCGGGTGGATGATGGGTCGTGTCGTCATGACATCACGAAGCCGCCGTCGATGTTGAGCCCCTGGCCCGTGACCCCGCGCGACTCGGGCAGCGCGAGGAAGAGGGCGCCGTTGGCGATCTCCTCGGCCTCCATCATGCGCCGCTGCGGCACCCGGCGCTTGATGTAGCGGTCGAAGATCTCCGTGCCCGGCATCTCGGTGACGCCGCCGTCCCGGTTCTTGATCTTCTGCTGCGCCACGCCCATGCCGGCCCGTACGTAGCCGGGGCAGATGGCGTTGACCGTGATGCCCGGGTATCCCTGAGAGGCGATCTCCGCCGCCAGCGCCCGCGTGAGCCCGATGACGCCGTGCTTCGACGCAGCGTAGGCCGTGATGAAGGAGTAGCCGCCCATCTTGCCGAAGACGGACGAGATGGTGATAATGCGCCCCTCACCCTGCGTCATCATTTGGGGGAGCGCGGCGCGAATGGCGCGGTAGGTGCCGTTGAGGTTCACGTCGATGACGCGCGTCCAGACGGCTTCCGGCAGGTCCATCAGGAGCCCGCTGCCGTCTATCCCCGCCGCCGTCACCAGCACGTCGAGGCCGCCCCACTCACCGACCGCGCGGGCGGCCATCGCCTCCATGTCCTCCGCTCGCCTCACGTCGGCGGTGACCGCGAGCGCCGGTGCGCCCATCGCCTGGAGCTCCTCCGCCACCGCCTTGACCTCGGAATCGACGTACGAGGCCACCAGGACGCGCGCGCCCTCCCGGGCGAAGCCGAGCGCGATGGCCCTGCCGATGCCCGAACCGCCGCCGGTGACAACGACCGTCTTGTCTTTGAATCGCACGCTAGACAAATCTGCAGGCGACGGAACCCAGGCGCGTGAAGGAGGCGTGGAAGGCGTCGCCGGCCTTGGGGCGGAACACCTTGGAGATGGAGCCGGTCAGCACGACGTCCCCCGCCCGGAGTCGGCCGCCCAGCTTGCCGATCGCATTGGCCAGCCAGGCCAGCGAGTTGAGCGGGTTGCCCATGACCTCTGCCGCCGTCGCCGTCGCGACGCGCTGGCCGTTCTCCTCGCACACCACGCCCTCCAGCGACAGGTCGAGATCCACGACCGGCGTCGGCGGGCCGCCCAGCACGATGGCGTTGGCGTAGACGCCGTCCGCGACGAGGTCCGCCGCGCGCGGCTTGCCCGACAGCCGGAAATCGACCAGCTCGAAGGACGGCATGGCCCCTTCCACCGCCAGCAGAGCGGAGGCCGGTGTCACGCCTGGGCCTACGAGGTCGGCCTTCATGGCAAAGGCCATCTCGACTTCCAGCCCGAGGCTGACGAAGCGCGAAACCGGCACCGCGTCGCCGCTGCCGAAGACGCCCGAGGCCAGGAGAAAGCCCAGCACGGGCTCGCTGACGCCGTAGGTCTCCTGAAGCGTGGCGTTGGTGAAGCCTGCCTTCCAGCCGACGACGCGATCGCCGCGCTCGACGAGCGCCTTCTCCAGCGCCTGCTGGATGGCGTAGCCCTGCTCGAGCGTCAGGTCCGCCGCGGTCTCCGACAGGGGCGGCGCGATCTCACGGCTCGCGCGGTTCTTGACGAGGCGCTGCGCTGCATCGCTCACGACAATCGGCATGCGAGACTCCCGGATGGACGGTGCTGGTTCAGGTGGTGACGAGCCGGCTCGCGACCCGCTCGGCGACATCAGCGAGCACGGCGCCGGCGCTGCCTGGGAGGACGAGATCGGCTTCGGGATCCAGCGGCGTCGGCGCCCGGTTGACGATGACGAGCCGCGCGCCGGCCCGCTTGGCGTGGACCGGCATGTGGGCGGCCGGATAGACCACGAGCGATGACCCCACGACGATGAAGAGGTCCGAGGCGCGCGCCCGCCGCTCGGCCTCCTCGGTCTCCTCGCGTGGCATGGCCTCGCCGAACATCACGGTGCGCGGTTTGATGACGCCGCTGCAGGGCGGCTCGCAGGTCGGCACCTCCACGCCCGACTCGAGCCAGGTCTGGATCTCCCCGCGGTCATAGGGGCGCTCGCAGGCGAGGCACCGGGCACGTGTGGCGTTGCCGTGGAGCTCGATCACGCGATCGGGCGGGAGCCCCGCGCGCTGGTGGAGGTCGTCGATGTTCTGGGTGATGACGCAGTCGAGCCTGCCCAGCCGCCACAGCGTCACCAAGGCGTGGTGGCCTGGGTTGGGCTCGGCGCCTCGTACGAGAGGGTAGACCGTTCGGCCCAGCTCCCAGTACCGCCGCCGGCCAGCTTCCGAGCCGATGAAGTTCTGGAAGGTGAACTCGTTGGGATCGAAGCGGTCCCAGACCCCTCCCGGGCTCCTGAAGTCCGGGATGCCGGACTCCGTGCTCATCCCGGCGCCCGTGAAGACCACGGTGCGCCGCGAGCCCAGCACCCAGTCTGCGATCTGATCGGCCGGATCAATCACGCGCGACGCTTTGCCTTCTTTTTCCTATGTTTGGAGCGCTTGGCCTTTGACTTCGCCTTAGGCTTGGCGGCAATGGCGGCCTTACGGCGGGCCGGCGCCGTCAGCTCATTGCGCGACCCGACGCCTCCCCTGATCTTGGGTCCGGCCACGATCGCCCTGACCCACTGGTCGAGCTCCTGGGCGAGCTCCGCGTAGCAGTGCTCGCTATACGCGATGAGAGCCCGGAGCGCGGCCGGATCCTTCCAGGGCTTGAGTACGAAGGCCCCCTCGGGATCGGCGATGTCGAACGGCCCCTCGGCCGCCATCTGCATGACGATGTAGCGTCGGGTCAGCTCAGCCATATGCCCTCCAGCGTGCGGCGTGAGAAAAGGCCGAGATCGTTGAGCCCGGCCCGGAACCGCGACCGGTATCGCGGAAGCCCGTCAGGGCTGCGAGAGCGCCGCCACGACCGAAACCGCGCCGGGTCCGCCCATGGCTCCTCCTTTAACTACCCTGCCTGGTAAGTAGCCCGTCCGGCCGCGAGCCGCCCTAAGCCTACCCCGGTCCCCGCGGGGGTCGCAAGTCCTCACTCGGTTGGAGAATCCGGCGCCCGCGCGCCCCGAGGCCGGCGGGCGCTAGCCCCCCAGGTAGGCGCGGCGGACCTCGGCATTGTCGAGGAGGTCGCGGGCGGCGCCCTCGAGCGCGATGCGCCCGCTCTCCATGACGTAGGCCCGGTCGGCCATCCGAAGCGCCAGCGCCGCGTTCTGCTCCACCATCAGGACGGTCACGCCCTGCCGCCGGATCTCCGCGATGACCCGGAAGACGGTCTCGACCATGGTCGGCGCGAGCCCGAGCGACGGCTCGTCCAGCAGCAGGAGCCGCGGGGTCGACATGAGCGCGCGGGCGATGGCCAGCATCTGCTGCTCGCCGCCCGAGAGCGTGCCGCCGAGCTGCCGCGCGCGCTCCTTGAGCCTTGGAAAGTGGTGGAAGACGCGCTCGAGGTCGTCGGGGCCCGCGCCCTCGCGGCCGCGCACGTACGCGCCCATCTCGAGGTTCTCCTGCACCGTCATCTCGGGGAAGATCCGCCGCCCCTCCGGGCACTGGGCGATGCCGCGCTTGAGCACGGCGTGCGCCGGGCGGCCATCCAGCCGCTCGCCAAGGAAGGTGATCGCACCCGCCGTCGGACGGAGGAGGCCCGAGATCGTCCGCACCGTGGTGCTCTTGCCGGCGCCGTTGGCGCCGAGGAGGCAGACCAGCTCGCCCTCGGCAACGCGGAGGCTGACCTGGTGGAGCACCTCCACCGGCCCGTAGCCCACGGAGATCCTGTCAAGGACGAGCAAAAGCGTCTCCCGATCCCAGGTAGGCGCGGATGACCTCGGGGTGGCGCTGGATCTCGGCCGGCGTCCCCTCGGCGATCTTCACCCCGTAGTTCAGCACCACCACCCGGTCGCACATGCCCATGACGAGCTTCATGTCGTGCTCGACGAGCAGGACGGAGAGGCCTCGGGCGCGGATGCCCTCGATCAGGCGCATGAGCCGCTCGGTCTCGACGGCGTTGAGGCCTGCCGCCGGCTCGTCGAGCAGCAGCACCGAGGGAGCCGGCGCCAGCGCGATGGCGAGTCCCAGCAGCCGCTGCTCCCCGCACGACAGGCTGCGCGCCGGCTCGTCTCCCTTGTGGCCGAGC
Source organism: Candidatus Methylomirabilota bacterium (assembly GCA_035936835.1). Taxonomy (NCBI): domain Bacteria; phylum Methylomirabilota (SeqCode); species Candidatus Methylomirabilota bacterium. The sequence goes on from DASYVT010000111.1 coordinate 14,987, forward strand.
CCGACGAAGGCGAGGAGGGCCCGCGCCCGTTCCTCGAGGCGGTGCTCCTCCAGACGATGTGAGCGGGTCATGAGGAGCACGTCGAGCAGGCCGGTGCGGGCGAGCCTGTGGCACGCGGTCAACACGTTGTCGAGCGCGGCGGCTTCCGGGAAGAGGCTCGTGCGCTGGAACATGCGCACCAGGCCGCGCTCCGCGATCCGGTAGGGCGGCTCGGCCGTGATGTCCGCGCCCTCGAAGCGCACGCGCCCCGCATCGGGCGGCTGGAAACCCGTGACGACGTTGAAGGCCGTGGACTTGCCGGCGCCGTTGGGTCCGATGAGCGCCAGGATCTCGCCGCGGCCGAGATCGAGGCTCAGTGCTTCGACGGCCGCGAGACCGCCGAAGCGCACCGTGATGTCCCGCACGGAGAGCGCCGGGCCCGGCGCCGGGGCGCCGATACCCGCCTCGAACACCGCGCCCCCGGACCCCGGCTCGGCAGGCGCAGGCGCGCCCGCAACGACGAGCCTGCGGAGATAGAACACGAGTCCCCTGGGCATGAACATCACCACGAGGAGCAGGATGACGCCGTAGAGCAGCATGCGGTAGAAGGCCGCCATCCGCAGCAGCTCGGGCACGAAGGTGAAGACGAGCGCGCCCACGGCGGGACCGAGCACGGTGCCCTGACCGCCCGCGACGACCATGACGGCCATGGTGACCGTGTTCTGGAAGCCGAAGAGCTCGGGGGAGAGAAAGGTAATGTAGTGGGCATAGAAGCCGCCGGCGGCGCCGGCCAGGAGGCACGACGCGACCATCGCCAGCATCGTGTGGCGGTAGGCGCTGATCCCCGAGGACTCGGCCAGGCTCTCGTTCTCGCGCACGGCGCGGAGCGCGCGCCCCACGCGCGAGCGCAGGAGCCGCGCGGTGACCCACAGCGTCGCGCCCGCAAGGACCACCATGAGGTAGTAGTAGTCGCGCTTGCCGGTGAGTGTGAAGCGCTCGGCGCCGAGATTGAAGGGCGGCACGCCGGCCAGGCCCATGGGCCCCTGGGTCAGGTCCATCCAGTTGGTCGCCACGAGCCGGATCACCTCGGCGAAGCCGATCGTCACGAGCACGAAGTAGGCGCCACGGAGCCTGAGCGTGACCATGCCGAGGAGCCAGCCGACCACACCCGAGACGAGGGCCGCCGCCGGCAGGGTGAAGATGGGCGAGAGGCCGAGGTGGAGCGAGAGCAGTCCCGACGCGTAGGCGCCGATACCGAAGAACGCCGTGTGACCGAGGTTCAGCTGGCCGGCCGCCAGGAGGAGGTTCATGCCCGCCGACAGCAGGAAGAACATGCCGGCCATGATGAGGAGGTGGAGGTAGTAGTCGTCCACGCCGAGAAGCGGCAGTACCAACAGCAGCGCGGCGGCGGCGACCCCAAAGAGAACTTTGGAGTTCACCGCGGCAGGCCCTTCGTGCCGAAGAGGCCCTGCGGCCGCCACACGAGCAGCAGGATGATGAGGACGAAGCCGATCGCGTCCTTGTAGCCGGAGGAGATGTAGCCGGCGCCCAGGCTCTCGGCCACGCCAAGGAGCAGGCCGCCCACGATGGCGCCCAGGAAGTTGCCGAGCCCGCCCATGATGACGACGGCGAAGGACTTGAGCGCTGCTAAGTCCCCCATCGCGGGGTACACCCAGAAGACGGCGCCCAGGAGCGCGCCCGAGGCGCCCGCCAGCGCGGCGCCGAAGCCGAACGTGAACATGTAGATGCGGTCCACGTCCACGCCGGTCAGCCGCGCCATGTCGGTGTCCTGGAAGGTGGCGCGCATGGCCCGCCCGAGCCGCGTCTTCTGGATGAACAGGTGCGCGCCCACGATCAGCGCGACGGCGACGGCGCCCGCGAAGATGCGGATCGCGACCACGTGGATGGGCCCGAAGGTCAGCGGCACGGGCGAGAACGGGTGCCTGATGCTCTTGGGCGACGGATCCCAGATGAGGATCGCCGCGTTCTGGATGATGACGGACAGCGCCACCATGGCGAGCATGGGGATCTCGATGGGCTGGTCACGGAGGCGCCTCAGGATCAGCCGCTCCACGACCGCGCCCACGAGGGCGACGCCCGCCACCGCCAGGAGGCACGCGGCGAAGAAGTTCACGCCCCACAGCGAAAAGAACGTGTAGAGGAAAAAGGCGCCCAGCATGAAGAGCTCGCCATGGGCGAAGTTGACCACGCGCATGATGCCGAAGATGAGGGTGAGGCCGATCCCCATCAGGGCGTAGCCGCCGCCCAGGATGAGGCCGTTGACGACGTGCTGGACGAGCTCGGCGATCATGGGCGCAAAGACGGCGGGCGCCCAAACGGGCGCCCGCCGCGCGTGCTGCCGGCCGCGCGTGTTTCCAGCCGCGCGTGTTTCAGGGAAGACGGCCGCCGCTACTTGGCGGCGGACATCTCCCACAGCTGGGAGCTGGGTGTGATGGCCACGACGGAGTACTTGCCGTCCTTGACCTGGGAGACGATGATGTTGGGGTAACTCTGCCCGTTCTGGTCGAACTTGTTGAGGCCGTAGAGCCCGCGCATCTCGAGCGTCTTGAGCGCCGCCATGATCTTGGGCGCCGTCGGCTCCTTGGCCGCCTCGATGGCCTTGGCGACCACGTTGACCGCGTCGAAACCGCGCATGCCCTCGACGACCCCGATCCACGGCAGGTTCCGCTTCTTCCACTCCTCGACGTAGGCCTTGCTGGCTTCCGGGTCCCCCGCCATGGCGTAGTCGTACGGGTTGTAGAAGTTGATGAACATCGCCCCCTCGGCCGCCTTCGGGCCCGCCAGCTGGACGATGGAGTCCGGCCACGCCGAGCCGCCGGTGACGAGCACCTTGACGTTGAGCCCGAGCTCCTTCATCTGCTGGAGCATCTTGGCGGTCTTCGGCGCGTCGTCCGTGATGACGATGCTGTCCACGCCGGCCGCCTTGAACTTGGTCAGTTGGGCGTAGAAGTCGGTGTCGGCCTGGCCCACGTACTCGACCGCCTCAATCGTGGCGCCGTTCTTCTTGAAGGCCTCGCCGAACGCGACCACGGCCCCGCGGCCCCAGTCGGTGTTCACCGCCATGTAGCCGATCTTCTTCATGCCGAGCTTCGGGATGAGGGCGCCGGCGCCGACGGCCTCGAGCTCGCTGGTCGGGCTGATGCGGCTGACGACCTTCTGGCCCGGCGTCTTGGGGTCGGTGATCTTGCCGGAGCTGGAGGTCTCCACCACCATCGGAATGCCGTGTTGGGCGGCCAGCGGCATCATGGCGAGCGTCATGGACGAGCCCCACGCCCCGATGATCACCGGCACCTTGTCGCGCACGATGAGCTTCTCGGCGGCGTTGCGGGTCTCGGCCGGATCGGACTTGTTGTCCTCGATGACCAGCTCGAGCGGGCGCCCGAGCACACCGCCCTTGGCGTTGATCCGGTCCGCGGCGATCTTGGCGCCGTTGGTGATGTAGGAGCCGGCCGCGGCGATGGGCCCCGACAGCGGCTGGATGAGACCGACCTTGATGGGGTCCTTCGTCTGCGCCCCTGTCGAGCCGGCCGCCAAGACTCCGGCGAAGGTCGCGAGCACTGCCAGCGTGATGAGCTTGGAGATCTTCATGGAGCGCCACCCTCCTTCGGTGCTGATGGAAGCCATCTCGGGGCCCTGGACGACGAGAGGCCATACTTATAGCCCAGCGCCCGTGGCGAAGCAAGCGCTTGCCTCCACGCCACGGCATGCCCTAGCATCTGGCCATGCCGCTCTGCGCCGCCGCCGCCCTGCCCCACACGCCGCAGCTCCTCGTCCGCCCGGAGACGGAAGATCGCGACATGGTCCTGCGCGTCCACGCGGGATATGCCGAGGTTAAGCGCGGCCTCGAAGCCGCGCGGCCCGACGTGATCTGCATCCTGGGCGGCGACCACATCGAGGGCTTCTTCTTGACGTCCGTGCCCGCCTTGGCGGTCTACGTGGGATCGACCGTCTCCGGCAAGTTCGACCGCTACCGCTACACCTTCGACGTCCACGAGCCTCTGGCGCGGGCCGTCCTCGAGCAAGGTATAGACCGGGGCTTCGACCTCGCCTACTCACAGGACCTTGCCCTCGACTATGCCTTCTACGTGCCGCTCCACTTCGCCATGCCGCAGCAAAGCGTGCCGATCGTGCCCCTCTACGTGAATGCCTATCTCCCGCCCCAGCCGACGCCCGCGCGCTGCTATTCCTGGGGGCAGGCGCTCCGCGCCATCCTCGACGCGCGGCCCGAGCGCGTGGCGCTCCTGGCATCGGGAGGGCTCTCGCACTTCCCCGGCAGCGACCGCTACGGCTCGCCGGACTACGAGTGGGACAGGCAGATGCTGGATCGGCTCGTGGCAGGCCGAGGCGGCGAAACGGCCGCCCTCACCGGCGAGGAGCTCGACAAGGCAGGCAATGTCGAGTTCAGGACCTGGATCGCTCTGCTGGGCGCGGTAGGCGGCGCCAAGGCGCGCCTCATCTGCTACGAGCCCTCGTGGCATCACGGCAACGCCATCGTCACCTGGCCCGTCTGATGGGCCTCCACTACACCTTCCCGCCCGCGGCCGGCTACCCGCTCAACCGCTGTCTCTACCGTCTCAAGTCCGACGATCAATTTCGCGAGAGCTATCTCAAGGACCCGGACGCGACGCTGCGCGATGCCGGTCTCGACGCCGAGCGCATCGCGGCCCTCCGCGCGCTGGACCGCGACAGGCTCATCGCGCTTGGCGCGCATGCCTACCTCGTCTTCATGGCGGGGATGCGCCTCAAGATGGCGAGCGCGCCGCAGACCTTCGAGCGCTTCTAATCAAAAGCTCCTGCATGGACCCGGCCCGGTTTCCCCACGCCCCACATCCCCTCGCGCCTGACTCGCAGACCACCTGCGGGGGGACCCGGTGATGAAGCGCAGAAGGTTTATTGAGGTGATCGCTGGCGGCCTGCTCGCCTCACCAGTCGCCGCCGAGGCCCAGCAGGCGGCCAAGATTGCTCGACTAGGCTTCCTGGCGCAAAGCCTGGCCGCTGCCCCCCACAACCACGAGGCCTTCCGTCAAGGACTGCGTGACCTCGGTTACGTCGAGGGCCGCAACGTCGTGATCGAATACCGCGATGCCGAGGGGAAGTCCGAGCGGCTTCCCGCTCTTGCGGCCGAACTGGTTGCGCTCAAGGTTGATGTCATCGTGGCCCCAGGCACACCCGCCGCCCTGGCCGCCAAGCAAGCGACCAGGACCCTCCCCATTGTCTTTCCTGTTGCTGTCGATCCGGTTCAGAGCGGGCTCGTCACCAGCCTGGCGCGGCCGGGCGGCAATGTCACGGGGTTGTCGTTCTTCGGCCCGGAGCTCGTCGGCAAGTGGCTGGAACAGCTCACGCAGGCCGTTCCGGGGGTCACCCGGGTCGCTGCCCTCTGGGAGCCAGGTGCCCTCGGCGAACGCACGGACAAGGACATGCTGAAGCGAGCAGAAGTCGCGGCGCGGGAGCTGGGGGTGCAGCTTCAATTCGTTGAGGCGCGAGGGCCCGCCGATGTCGACAGGGCCTTCTCGGACATGACCAAGGCGCGCGCGGGTGCTCTGACTGTGCTGCCAAGCACCATGTTCATCAGTGAGCGAAGACGCCTCGTGGACCTGGCGGCCAAGAACCGGCTGCCGGCAGTGTACCCATTGAGGGAGTTTGTCGATGCCGGGGGCCTTATGGCCTATGGAGAGAACTTTGCTGATGTATTTCGCCGCGCCGCCACCTACGTGGACAAGATCCTCAAGGGCGCCAAGCCCGCCG
>DASYVT010000112.1 GCA_035936835.1 Candidatus Methylomirabilota bacterium
TCTTGCCCCGCTGGAGCTGGCTCTTTACCGTGTTGATCGAGATGCCGCGAATGCGCGCGAGCTCGCCGTAGGAGAGCCCGTCCACGTACCGCAGCGCCAGGAGCACGCGCGCCTCGGTCGGCACGCGACCCAGCGCGCGCCGGAGGTCGAGGTGCTCACCCGGCGGATCAGGGCGCGTCGGGGGCTCGAGCTCGCCCGACCGACTCTTGCGGCGCCTCAGCTCGTCCATGCAGACGTTGGTCAGGATCCGGTACAGCCACGTGGACACGGCCCACTCGGAGCGGTACGTCCCCGCGCCCAGGTAACACTGGAGGAGCGCGCGCTGCACGGCATCTTCAGCGTCGGCCCGCGACCCCAAGAGGCGCCGCGCCACCCCAAGCAGCCGGCCCCCATACCGCCCGACAAGCTCGCCGAAGGCCGCCTCATCCCCCCCGGCCACCCGCCCCATCCACCGCCGTTCCTCCTCCAAATCCCCCATACACCTCATATACGCAGACAGCGGCCTGAATGGGTGGAAGCGAAACTACAAGATAGAAAGGCGGGCACTAAGAATAAACGTCAGGAAACGTCAGGGCGGAGGGGCGTCGGGGATGCCCCCCGAACCCCCGTGCAGTTGGGGGTGACGGGGGCGCCCCGGCGCGCCGCCGCCCGGCCCAGCGGGAAGTCTCGGCAGTGCCCCAGCGCGAATCTAGATCTTGGCCCCAGACTTATTCCAATCATCGAGGAACTTCTTCAGCCCGATGTCTGTCAACGGATGCTTCATCAGCATCTCCAGCACCGCAAACGGCATCGTGCACACGTGCGCCCCCGCCTTGGCCGCGTCCGCGACGTGCAGCGGGCTGCGGATCGAGGCCGCGAGCACCTGGGTCTTGAAGCCGTAGTTGCGGTAGATCTCGCAGATGTCGCGGATCAGGTCCATGCCGACCGCGCCGATGTCGTCGAGGCGCCCAAGGAACGGGCTGATGTAGGTTGCGCCGGCCTTGGCCGAGAGCAGCGCCTGGGGCGCCGAGAAGCAGAGCGTCTGGTTGATCCGCATCCCCTCGCCCGAGAGGTACTTGACGGCCTTGAGCCCGTCCTTGGTCAGCGGGCACTTGACCACGACGTTCTTCGCGATCTGCGCCAGCTCCTTGCCCTCCTTGACCATGCCCTCGAAGTCCGTCGCCACGACCTCCAGGCTTACGTCGCCGGGAACGACGGAGCAGATCTCCTCGACCAGCGGGCGGAAGGGGCGCTTCTCCTTGGCGATGAGCGACGGGTTCGTCGTGCAGCCGTCCACGAGCCCCATCGCCACGCCTTCCTTGAGCTCGGCGACGTTCGCGCTGTCGAGAAAGATCTTCATGTCGTGCCTCCTGGGTTGGGGACCTCGGGACCCAGTGTAGTCCCGCCGCGCGAAGCGGGCAAGCCTCAACCGCCGTGGTGGCGCCGGTAGGCCGCGAGCCGCGCGTCGAGGCCGGGCCGGTCGGGGATGGCCGCGGGTCCCTCGGCTTCGACCGATGCCGCTCCCGCACACGCCGCTGCGGCCGCCGCCTCCCACGCATCTCCGAGGCGCTGGTACTCGATCAGGAGCGTGCTCGCGAAGACGTCGCCCGCGCCCGTCGGGTCGATCTCCTTCGCGGCGTCGGCCTCGACGTGGTAGGAATCGCCGTTGACGTAGAGCGTCGCCCCGCGCTTCCCGCGCGTGATGGCGCCCAGCGGCACCTGCTGGAGCCACGCGACGGCGCCCGCGTCGGCTCCGGGCAGATCCTCTTCGCTGAGGACCAGGAGCTGGGTTCGCGGCAGCACATCGTCGGCATCCTCCCACGGCTGCGGGCCCATCAGGCCGCCTCGGCCGCGCTTGCGCATCCAGCCCTGCGGCAGCACGGCGACCGCCGCGTCCTCGAAGACGCCGGCCAGCGCCGGGTCCACCTCGCCCGCCACGGGGCACAGTACCGCCAGGGGCGCTCCCCGCCACGCCGCGGGGAGGTGCTCCGTCTCGAGATCGGCCGCGCGGGAGAGGAGGGTGAGGGTCCGCGCGCCCCTGGATTGGCCGAGCCGGTAGCGCGTGGTGTGAGGTGACGCCACCGTCGTGACGTGGATCCCCTCGGGAAAGACGTCGAGCGGGTAGTCGGGGGAGATGGAGGTCAGGAGGCCGACGCTGAGGCCGAGCCGCCGGGCAGTCAGCGCCGCGTAGTAAGCCGAGCCGCCGGGCCTGACGCCCGAGGGCGTCTCGTCGAAGGTCACGTGCCCGATGGCGACCAGGTCGATCATGGATCCCCCCTCCCCGCCCGGGAGAGGGCCGCCCTCACAGCTCCATCTGCTTGGCGATGATCTCCTTCATGATCTCGGAGGTGCCGCCGCCGATGGTCAACAGGCGGATGTCGCGGAAGAAGCGCTCGATCGGGTACTCGCGCATGTAGCCGTAGCCGCCGTGGAGCTGGACGCAGTCGTACGCGACCTTCTGGGCCATCTCCCCGGCGAAGAGCTTCACCATGGAGATCTCCTTGACCGCCTCCTCACCGCCCTGGAACTTGAGGCAGACGGCGTAGGTCAGCCAGCGCGCCGCCTCGATGAGGGTCGCCAGGTCGGCCAGCTTGTGGCGCACGACCTGCTTGCCCGACAGCGGTCCGTCAAAGGCGTGGCGCTGCTTCACGTACGCGATAGTGTCCTCGAGCGCGCGGGCGCAGCCGGCCACGGCGTGGAGCCCGGCCACCAGCCGCTCCCGCTGGAAGACCCGCATGACCTCGTAGAAGCCCACGCCCTCTCGCCCCAGCAGGTTCTCGGCCGGTACGCGCATGTCCTGGAAGGCCAGCTCGGCGGTGTCCGAGGCGCGGTTGCCCATCTTGTCGAGCTTGCGGCTCACGGTGAATCCCGGCGTGTTCCGCTCGACCAGGAACATGGAAATGCCCCGATGCCGCTTCCCTTCAGGATCGCGCTTCTCGCGGTCTCCGCTCTCGATACGCGCCGCCACGAAGAAGATGTCGGCCATCACGCCGTTGGTGATGAACATCTTGGAGCCGTTCAGCACGTAGTCGCCCCCGTCCCTGACGGCGCGCGTCCGGATGGCGGCCACGTCGGAGCCTCCGCCGGGCTCGGTCACCGCGATGGCCGTGAGCTTCTCGCCCCGGCAAATGCCCGGCAGGTACTTCTCCTTGAGCGCTTCGCTGCCCGTCCAGTACAGGTGGGGCGAGGCCATATCGGTGTGCACGCCGAGCGCCATGGCGAAGGCCGCGCAGCGGGAGCGCGCCGCTTCTTCGCAGAGCACAGCCGTAGTCAGGAAGTCGGCGCCGCCGCCGCCGTACTTTTCGTCGTACTCGACGCCGAGGAAGCCCAAGGCGCCCATGCGGGGCCAGATCGACTTGGGGATCTGCCCGGCCTCCTCCCACGCTTCGACATGGGGCTCGACCTCCTTCTCGACGAAGGAGCGCACCGCCTGGCGGAACATTTCGTGCTGCTCGTTGAAGATCTTCATGCAGCGCTGCCCCACTTCGTCTTGACGGCTTCCCGGTCGACGCCGCCTTCGGCCGAGCGCGCGAGGGCATCGGCGAACACCACCACGTGGGGGCGCTTGAAGCGGGCGATCTTCGATGCCACGAAGTCGCTGACCTGCTGGGCGGTGTAGCGGCCGGCGGTCTTCACCTCGACCACGGCCTTGATCGCCTCGCCCCATTTGGCGTCGGGGATGCCGTAGACGCACACTCCGCTCACACCGTCCATCTGCATGATGACCGTCTCGACCTCCGCGGGGTACACGTTCTCCCCGCCGGGCTTGATCAGCTCCTTTTCGGGCTTGCGCCTGACGTAGTAGAGATAGCCGTCTGTATCGAAGCGCCCCACATCGCCGGTGTGGTGCCAGCCGTTGCGGAAGGTGTACGCCGTCACGTCGGGCTGGGCGAAGTAGCCCTGGAACACGAGCGGGCCGCGGACGGTGATCTCGCCCGGGGTGCCCACTGGCACCTCGTGGTCGTCGTCGTCCACCAGCTTTATCTGGCAGAGGGGCGCCGGCTTACCCGCGGCGCCGGGCCGCTCCGACACGCGCTGGAGGCTGACGAACCCGCTCGTCTCCGCTTGGCCGAAGCCCGTCCAGAACTGCGCCCCAGTCCGCTCGTGAAGGCGCTGGATGGTCTGGGGTGAGTCCAAGCCGGAGACGTGCTTCAGACTCGCCAGCCGGCTGCCCAGCTTCTCGGCGGCATCGAGCAGGCTGCTCAGCACGGGAGGAAAATCCGAGACGTGAGTGACACGCTGGCGGTCGATGAGCCGCACAGCCTCCTCCGCGTCGAAGCGCGGCACCAGCACGCTGGCGCTGCCGGCATGCATGTGGGCCATGGCCATGCCGAGCGCGGTGATGTGGAACAGGGGGAGCGCGAGGAGGTAGTGATCCGCCGGGGTCAAGCCGAGGCAGGCCATGGCGCCTAGGTTGGCGGCGACGACATTGGCGTGGGTCAGCACCGCGCCGCGCGGGATCACGTCGACCGCCGCGGTGGAGATGACGGCGAACGGGTCGGCGGGCGACACCTCGGCCGCGGCGGCTCCGGCGGTCGATCCGTACAGCGAGTCGCCATAGAGTGAGTCAAAAGCCGTGAAGCCCGGACCCGCGGATTCACCGAACTGATACCAGTGCGGCACGGTCTTGAAGCGCTGCGGCCACGCCGCCACGACGCTGAGCGTCGACGCGTCGGCCACCATCATCTGCGGCGCCGCGCGCTCCATCACGCGCTCCACTTCCTGCTCGGTCAATCGCCAGTTGATGGGATAGGCGATGATGCCCTGGCGCGCGCAGGCGCCGTACAGCTCGAG